>JAHWKJ010000625.1 GCA_019347905.1 Planctomycetota bacterium | reverse complement strand
GTTACGACAACGCGTTCATGGAGTCGTGCTTCGGGACGGTGAAGACGGAGCTGGAACTGATCGAATACGCCGACAGCCTGGAAGCGGTCCGCGAGCTGTCGAGCTACGTGAGCTATTACAACCGCGACCGCCGCCATTCCTCGCTCGGCTACCTCACGCCGGCCGAGTTCGAGGAGCAATCGACTGTGCGGAACTAAGGAGTTGGACTGTCCACGAAACCTGAAGCACCCCAAAGAGAGCTTCCGCAGCAACCGCCTGAACCGGGTCTGCTCTATCTTCCTCCCGTCGCTTGATGAGTTCATCCAGCAGCCGGTCGAATTGCCCGCCTGTCGCGGCGGAGGCTTCTTCCAATGCTGGAATGGCCTCGGTAGCCTCGGACCCATGCGCTCAAGTACCTGAGCAGCTCGACTGACTTGTGCGTCTCCCGAACTGCCCAACCCGTGTATGTATGCTGGCAGAACATCGAATGCTCGGGATACCAGCGGTTGTCGGCGATGTGGCGTGCAAACCAAGCTGGATTTGCCTCAACCGCTGCCCGAAAATCCTGCAAAGCCGACTTGTGGCCCAACTCCGGCAGCGGCGGAAGAAGCGAGCCGTCTCGATTTCTGTCGCCCCTGCCGGGGCTGCGATGGCGCGCTGCTCGCTTGCCGACTTTCGACATGCGGACTCTTTCGACCGAGCACCCAGCAATGACAGAACCCTACCTGTTGACTCTCGCCGCTCGGTTGGCCGCGGGGCTGAGCCGTATGGACGCGGACCGCCGCCGCCGGCATCGGGACTTCATTCTCACGTGCCGGCAGAGCGACGGCGGATTTCGCGGCCGCGAAGGCGAGAGCGACCTGTATTACACCAGCTTCGCGCTCCGCGGGCTGGCGATGCTGGGCGGGCGTCTGGACGAGGACCCGGCGCGGCAGGCCGCGGAGTATCTGCGGGGCTTCGAGCTAGTGCGGCTGAGCATCGTCGATACCGTAAGCTGGTTGAATGCGGCCGCGATCGTGCAGCTTTCCGGCGGCGACGATCCGCTTTCCACCCAGCCGGCGGACTGGCCGGAGCATGTGGCCGCGCGGCTCGAGAGCGTGCGCACGGCCGACGGAGGGTACGCCAAGGCGGCGGAAGGCGCCGCCGGCAGCACGTACCATTCGTTTCTGGTGACGCTCTCGTACCAGCTTCTGGGCCGCGCGGTCCCGCGGCCGAACGCGCTCATCCAGTTCCTCTACGACCGGCAGCGCGACGACGGCGGCTTCGTCGAAATCGCCCCGATGAAGCGCAGCGGCACCAACCCCACGGCGGCCGCCGTCGCGCTCCTGCACATCCTGGGCGGCATGGACGATGAGATTCGCGACGACGTGCAGCGGTTCCTGCTGGAAGTCCGCTCGGGCGAGGGCGGCTTCCAGGCGAACACCCGCATCCCTTTCGCCGACGGCCTCTCGACGTTCACCGGGCTGTTGACGGTGCAGCACCTGGCGCTGCCGGATGTCATTGACGAGGCGGCCGTCGAGCGGTTCGTCTCCGGCGAACTGGAGTTCCCCACCGGCGGCTTCCGCGGCGCCGCCTGGGACGACCAGGCCGATGTCGAATACACGTTCTACGGCCTGGCGAACCTCGCGCTGTGCGCGCGGCCATAGCTTCATTGTCACAGCCGTCTGCATTCGGAGTGGGGGAGCGGGCTGTCAGACTCACCCCCATTGCGGCTCGGGGATCCATGCCGATACGACATGGCTCTCACCTCCAGTAAACAAGCCATGGACTCGAGATCGCAGCGGCGCATCCGCGCTCGCTGTAACACTTGCCCGCGGAGCCTGCCGCGATGACCACCGTCGCCATCACGCACAACGACGACATCGCACGCGCCGTTGCCGAGGCGCTCCAGCACGTGCCGCTGGAATCGCTGGTCCGCGGGAAGCTGGTCGCCGTGAAACCCAACGAGACGTGGGCCTCCGCCGATGATACGACGGCCGTCACGCAGCCCGACACATTGCGGGCCGTGCTCCGCGAAGTGAAGCGATTTGAGCCGCGCGAACTGGTCGTCACCGGCGGCGCGGGGGCGGGTGAGACGAACGAGATCTGCCGCATCGCCGGGCTGATGGACGTCATCGAAGCGGAAGGGGCCACGTTCTTCGACCACAACCGTCCGCCGTTCGAAGAGGTCGAGCTTGTGTATGCGCCCGAGAAGGGCATCGACGGTCCGCAGAAATCGGTGATGGTGAACCCGCGCGTGCTCGAATACGAGACGCTGATCGTCGTCAGCCAGCTCAAGCTGCACCAGACGGCGACGGTCACGATGGCGCTCAAGAACATCGCCATGTCGTATCCGGCGGCCGATTACTACGGGCATCCCCGCCACAAGCAAAAGCATCCGCACCAGTTCTTCGCCGACATGCACACCTTCATCGCCGGCATGGCGCGGCGGTTCCCGATTGACCTGGCGATCACGACGGGGCATCCGGCGATGATCGCCACCGGCCCCATCGGCGGGCACCCCGTCGAGACCGGCCTCGTCATCGCCAGCACCGACGCCCTCGCCGCCGACATCGTCGGTGCGCAGTTGTTAGGGTTCGGTCGTCAGGCGGTGCGGCACCTGTGGGAAGCGGCGAAGCTGGAGCTGGGGGAATCCGAGATCGAAAACATGAAGTTCCCCGCCCTGAGCATGCAGGACGCCATCAAGGCCTTCACCCGCGCCGCCTACGGCCGCGAATTGACCTTCGAGAGTCCCTGACGGGAAGGGACGAGCGAAGTCCACCTGCCATGGCGATTTGGATCTGGATCGCGCTGGGCGCGGCTTACCTGGCGACATGGATGCTGATCCCCCGGGTGCTCCTGAAGCGCACGGTGCACCCCTCCGCCGCCGTCGCGTGGATTCTCACCATCATTTTCGTGCCGTTTCTCGGGGCCCTCTTGTGCGCGGTGGCCGACGTCACCCGCTGGGAGCGGCGCACGCCACGGAAGCAGGAAGCCTCTGAGCACATCGACGGGCATTTGCCGGAATTTCCGCCAGAGCAGGTCGAATCCCGCGGCCGCGAACTGCGCCTCGCGCCGCTGGCGCACATCGCCGGCGAGCTGACGGGGGCGAAGGTCACGTACGGCAACCGCGTCGACCTGATCCCGGACCAGCAGCGCAGTCTCGACGTGCTCGAGGAAGCCATCCGCGAGGCGCAGCATTCCGTGCACGTGGAGTTCTACATCTGGCGAACCGACGAAGCGGGCACGCGGCTGCGCGACCGACTGATCGAGCGCGCCCGGCAGGGCGTCGAGGTGCGGTTCCTCTATGACGGCTTCGGCTCGATGCTCTTGAGCCGCAGCTTCCTGAAGCCACTGAAGCGGGCCGGGGCGGTGGTCAGCCCGTTTACGCCGGGGCTGACGCTGTGGCATCTTTTGACGCTCAACCTTCGCAATCACCGTAAGCTGGTGGTTGTCGACGGCCGCTTCGGCTTTACCGGCGGCATGAACATCGGCGACGAATACGTCCACAGGACCAGTTCCTACGGCAAGCTGCGGGACACGCAGTTGT
>JAHWKJ010000102.1:8159-13936 GCA_019347905.1 Planctomycetota bacterium | reverse complement strand
GTCGGCGACTTTGACGAAGCCGGCGAGATTGGCGCCCTTCACGTAATTGACGGGGCCGCTGTCCTGCCGGCCGTATTGCACGCATTTGGCGTGGATGTCGGACATGATGGCCTTGAGCCGGGCGTCCACTTCGTCGCGGGCCCAGGCGATCCGCAGCGAGTTCTGGCTTTGCTCCAGGCCGCTGACGCCCACGCCGCCGGCGTTCGCCGCCTTGGCCGGTCCGAACAGCACGCCCGACGTCAGAAAGTGTTGCACGGCTTCGTGCGTGCAGGGCATGTTGGCCCCCTCGGCGACGGCCCGGACGCCGCCGGCGATCAGCGCTTCGGCGTCGTGCTTGTCCAGCTCGTTCTGCGTCGCGCACGGCAGGGCCAGGTCGCATTTTACACCCCAGGGCCGCTGCCCCTCGTAGTATTCGACGCCGAACTTGTCCGCATACTCGCGGATGCGTCCGCGGCGGACTTCCTTCAGCTCGCGCAGGAAGGCGAATTTCTCGTCATTGATTCCCTGTGGGTCGTGGACGAAACCATCGGAATCGGACGCCGCCACCACCCGCACGCCCAGCTCGTTCAGCTTCTGGATGGCATAGACGGCGACGTTGCCGGAGCCGGAGACGATCGCCGATTTGCCTTCCAGCCCGTCGCCGTGCTGCTCCAGCATGTGCTTGAGGAAGTACACGGCTCCGTAGCCGGTCGCCTCGGTGCGGACGAGGCTGCCGCCGAACGCCAGACCTTTGCCGGTGAGCACGCCCGCGAATCGATTCTCGAGCCGCTTGTATTGTCCGAACATGTAGCTGATCTCGCGGGCGCCTACGCCGATGTCTCCGGCGGGCACGTCGGTGTCTTCGCCGATGTGCCGGGCGAGTTCGATCATCAGCGACTGGCAAAAGCGCATCGCTTCACGGTCGCTCTTCCCCTTGGGGTTGAAGTTGGAGCCGCCTTTGCCGCCACCCATGGGCAGCCCGGTGAGGCTGTTCTTGAACGTCTGCTCGAAGCCGAGGAACTTCAGTACGCTGAGCGTGACGGAGGGATGGAAGCGCATGCCGCCCTTGTAGGGGCCGATGGAGTTGTTGAACTGCACCCGCCAGGCCCGGTTCACGCGGATATTCCCCTCGTCGTCTTCCCAGCAGACGCGAAAAATGACGATGCGGTCCGGCTCGGTCATCCGTTCCAGGATCTGGGCGTCCTGGTAGCGGCGGTTGTCGAGGACAAAGGGCATGACGGCCTCGGCCACCTCGCGGACGGCCTGGTGGAACTCCTTCTCCCCGGGGTTCCGCCGCACCAGCCCCCGCATGAAATGTTCGACTTCTTTCTGTATCGTGTCGGGCATGGCCTGTCTCCCGGACGATTGAGAACTGCAGCAAGGCGAATCGCACGCATGGTACCGCGGACAAGCCGGCCGGGGCAGGGAACGACGCGATGATGGAATCTGGTTTGTCAGGCGTAAACCTCTCGCCCGAATGCCGCGGCTCAGCCGCGACCGGGTCGGCACGGCCCCGCTGTTTGGGCGGCCGATTGCACATCGGATCTGTCGTGCTCGAGTCGCCGGTCGTGCAGGCGGCGCTCAGTGGGTACAGCGATCGGGCGATGCGCACCGTGGCGCGTCGGCTGGGAGCCGCGTATACCGTTTGTGAAGTCATGCTCGACCGCTTCGTCGTCGAGCTTCGGCGGCCGAAGCGCATGCGGCGGCATCTCGACGTGGGCGACGATGAGCATCCCGTCGGTGGGCAATTGATGGGGGCCGAGCCGGCGGATTTCGGCCCCGCCGCAATGAAGCTCGTCGAGAGCGGCTTCGACGTCATCGACATCAACTTCGGCTGCCCGGTGAAGAAGGTGCTCGGCCGTTGCCGCGGCGGCTTCCACCTCAGCCAGCCCGAAGTGGCGCTGGAAATTGTCTCCCGAGTGCGCGAGGCGGTGCCGGAGCGCATTCCGGTCACGTTGAAGATGCGTCGCGGCCTCGACGACAGCGACGGCAGTCGCGAACGGTTCTTCACGATCTTCGACGGCGCCTTCGAACGCGGCGTGGCGGCGGTGACGGTCCACGGCCGCACGGTCGTGCAGCGCTATGACGGGCCGAGCAACTGGAGCGCACTGGCCGAGATCAAACGGCACGCCGGCGAGCGGACCGTCATCGGCAGCGGCGACTTGTTCTCTCCGCACGACTGCCTGCGCATGCTGGAGGAAACGGGCGTGGACGGCGTCAGCATCGCCCGCGGTGCGATCGGCAACCCGTGGATCTTTCCCCGCACGCGAGCACTGTTGTCCGCAGGTGTGTTGCCCGACCCGCCGACGGTGTTCGAGCAGCGCGACGCGCTTCGCGAGCACTTCCGCCTGGCGGAAGAAGTGCACGGCCAGACGCCGGCGGGTCGCGTGATGCGGAAGTTCGGCATCCGTTACGCCGAACTGCATCCGGAGTCGGCCAGCGTGCAGCGGGCCTTCATCGCCGTCACATCGCCCGCCGACTGGCAGCGCGTGCTCGATGAGTGGTACGCCTGCGACGGTCCGGGACGGGAGCCGCCGCCCCATGGCTGAGGATTCCCGCCGCCGGTCGCGCTGGGCGCGTCTCAACGAGCGGATCGTCGCCTGCGAACGCTGCGCGCGGCTGCGGAAATACTGCCGCAACGTCGCCCGCGAGAAGCGTAGGGCGTTTCGCGATTGCGACTACTGGGGCCGCCCGGTGCCGAATTTCGGCGACTCCAGAGCGAGGCTGCTCGTCGTCGGCCTCGCGCCCGCGGCACACGGTGCAAACCGCACCGGCCGCATGTTCACGGGAGACAGGAGCGGGGACTGGCTGTACCGCGCCCTGCACAAGGCCGGCTTTGCGAACCAGCCGCATTCGCAACGTGCCGGCGACGGTCTGAAACTGATCGACTGCGCGATCACCGGCGTCGCCCACTGTGCACCGCCGCAGAACAGACCCACGCGCGAAGAACTCGCCAACTGCGCGCAATGGCTCGAAGAAACCGTGGACCTGTTGCCTGTGCGCGTCTTTCTGGCGCTGGGGCAAATCGCGTGGCGGGCGGTGATCGACCACATGCGCCGCCGCGGATGGTACGACGGGCGGCTGCCGAGGTTCGCCCACGGCGAGCGGCTCGAACTGTCCGGCGGCCGGATCCTCCTGGCCAGCTATCACCCCAGCCAGCAGAACACCTTCACCGGCGTCCTCACCGAGCCGATGTTTGACGATGTGTTCGCAACAGCCCGCGTCCTGCTGGACGCGTGACCGCTCGGGCCGGCATCGGTGCAACATCCGGGAATTGCGAACCGACCCGGGGTAGTGATGCCTTTTCACCGGACGATCTGCATGTCGCCGGCGCTGAAGGCTTGCATCACGGACCGGCTGTGGAGCGTGGCGGACCTGTTCGGGTAGGGTTTCGCTTCCGGGCTTCCAGCATTCCTTGTCGAAATGCACGGACTGCTTGAATCCCGTAGAACAGCAGCAGGGCCACAATAGCGACAGGCACGACGACAATAACGACCCGCTGGCTGGCGCGCTTGATGGTCGGGTTCAGTTCGTACAACCGTTCGACGCCGAGCATGAAGATGTACGCGAAGAACAGCCCACCGAGCAACTCGGCGACCCGCATGGCTGTCTGGATTGCCGACTTGCGGTTCATTGCCAAACTCCCGCCCGATCCTACCGCCAGCATGAAAAAAGTTCAAAGGGCATCACTACCCGACCCGGTGGATATTCGTCATTCGGCATTCGGGCTTCGTCATTCTTTCGTCATTCGGACTTCGTCATTCGTCATTCCCGCCCTACCGAATATTCTGCAGGAAAAACCGCAACGCCTCATCCTGCAAAACGCGTCCCGTCTGCACCGACACCGCCGGCCGCTGCACCGTGCCCGTCACCCGCAGGTAAACGACGCGCTCAGAGACAAACCGGTTTGCCTGCAACGCCAGTCCCACCGGCGTCGCTCCGGCCAGCGGGAAGCGCTCCAGCAGAAACGCCCCCAGCGGACCGCCCGCTCCCGTCTGCTGACCGGTGCGGGCGGCGACGTCGAGGTCTAACCGGCCGCTGCGATGCACTGTCCCGTCGGCATACACGTCGCAGGTGTCGCCGTCGAGTGAGAACCGCTCGATCGAGAGCGTGCCGCGGCGGAAGCGGGCCCGCAGACTTCCCGCGTCGGCCACGTCGCCCTGGGAGAAGCGCGAGCCGAGATACGGCTGCAACTCGGCCATCAGCGGCAAGTCACGCGGGCGCGTGCGGCCCAGCCGCGCATCGATCCGGCCGCTCAGGTCGTCGATGGATGTGACGCGGCGGCCCTCAATGGTCATGCTGCCGGAGAGTCGTCCCAGGCCAGATCCTCCGCGAGGCACGAGCGAGCCGGTGTCGAGCTGATCGAACTTCACATCGCCCTTGATGTCGAACCGCCGGCCGGCGGTGACCCGCAGGTTGCCCGTCACCCGGCCGTGAGCGGCACCCGCCGCCGCACTGTGCACGCGCAGCACGGTCCGCCCCTCGCCCGGCAGCCCCGATTCGATCCGCACCGGCAGCCGCAGCCGCGACAGCCGCAAGCCCGCGACCGTGGGCCGCGTCGAGGTGACTGAGGCCACCGCCGAGATTCGCTCCCCTACGGCGCCGCGTAGCGACAGCTCGAATGGACCCGACACATTTTGTGCCGCTTCCGGCCAGGCGGCGAGTGCCCGTTCGAGTTCGCCGCTGCGGAGACGGAGGGCGAACGTCGCCGGCCGCTTGCGGTCGAGGTTCACGACAGCCTGTCCGGCGAGCGAACCACCGAAAGCAGCGCCGCTGATCGATTCGAGCACGACGTGCGCGCCGTCCCAGCGCGCCACGGCCTCGACCCGCTCGCTCAGACGCGCATTTCGCCAAGTCAGATCGCTGACCGCCGCCGTCCCGCGACCGGCCGGCAACCCGTCGGCCGCCATATGCGTGTAGTTGGCCCGCAGCGCAACGGTTCCCCCGAGTGGAGCGGCGCCGCGCGCTTCCGATGCCGCGGCGGCCAGACGGTCCAGCTTCACGTTCTGAAGCACGAGCCGCCCCTCGTCCACCGTTCGATCTTCCGCGCCGGGCGCCCAGCGGCCGTCGAGGTCCAGCGTTCCACCCAGCAGGCTTGCGGCCACTTCGTAATCGATGACGCCGTCGCGCCGCGACGCACTGCCATGGATCTCGCCGAGCACGATCGATTCGACCTGCAGCTCGGGAACGTCGAATGATGCCGCCAGCGTCCAGTCGCGACGGCCACTCTCACCGGCCGCCGGAAGTGTCAGTTCCACACTGCCGGCAGTCTCGCCCCGCACGTCCCACGGCAGATCGAGCACATCGGCGGCGATGCGGCCGGCGTCGATGCCCGACCATTTGAGATCGGCGCTGCCGGGCACGTTCGGCTCCAGCGGCGCCACGGCTTCACCCGCGGCGCGGCCGCCATAGAGTTCGACGGCCAGTTCGCTCAGTCGCAGCCGGGTCTCTTCGAGGGCGTATTGCGTGCGGAAGGAGTCGACCGTCAGCCCGGCCAGTTGCAGAGACGCCACGCCCGCCGAGCCGCTGGCGGCGAAGTCCAGCGGCTCCAGTGTGCCGTCGGCGTCGGCGGAGAACTCGGCGCGGCCGGCCAGCCCTTCCAGTCCGAGAAGGGCTTCCGCCAGCTCCGCGAACCGGGAGAGGTCCGGGGCGTTGAGCTGCGCCTGCGACTGGAACTGGAAGGGTGCCCGTAGCGTCGCCGTTCCCGAACCCTCGGCACGCAGCCCGTCGAGCACGAGTTCGAGACGGTTGGCGCGTGCGGTGCCCTCGGCGAGCCGCCCCTCGAACGCGGCCGACTG
>JAHWKJ010000102.1:0-8059 GCA_019347905.1 Planctomycetota bacterium | reverse complement strand
GCGGCCTGCCCCGAGACTTCGTAGCGCAGCGGGTTCAGCGTCCCCTGGAACGTCGCCTCGACCTGCGGTGCGGCGCTGATGGACTCTGGAATGGCAACCGTCGGCAGCAGCCGCCCGAAGTTCTGAATGCTGTCGGTGCCGACACCCGCCGTCCCTTCGAACGACTGTCCGCCGACGAGGGCGAGTTTTCCCTGGCCTGCGAGTGTGAAGCCTTCCAGCGAGCCGGCGATCCGCTCGATGTTCACCGTGCCGTTCGCGAGTGTGAACGCCGCTTCGGCCCGCTCCAGCGTGCGGCCGGCAGCGCGCCAGTCAGCTAATGACAGCCGCGCGTCGCCGGTCCAGAACGTCACGTCCGCAACCTGCCGCACGGGCGACGTCGCCTGCAGGTTTCCGCTGAATGTGCCTCCGGAAATTTCCGGCAGCGCCGCGATCTGCTTCGTCAGCGGCGCGACGGGTATCGTCTCGACGGCAACGCGAATGCTGACATCCTCCAGCGGCACCAGTTCCAGTGCCGCCGTGCCGCGGAATTGTCCTGCCGTCTGCGGCTGGGCGCCTTCTTCGGCGATGCGGAAGACGAGCGGGCTGAGGCTCATCACGCCGTCGCGGTAGCGGATGGTGGCGTCGAAGTCGAGCAGCTCGACCCCTTCGACCACCAGCCGCTGCGAGCGCAGGTAACCATTGATGCGGTACGTCTCAGCGCTGCCGAACGTCCCCAGCGGAATGCCGACAGTGAGCGAGACGTTCACCTGCCCCTCGAGCTGGATCGGGATCTCCAGGCCCAGGTTCGCGAGGCGGCGTCGGACGGTGCCGATCTCGACGTCGTCGAACGAGATGCTGGGAGACAGGTAAGGCTGCTCGATGGAGCGAGCCGCAACGAGCGCCGGCGAAACCGTTGCAGGCGACGGCGCGGCGGCGAAGAGCAGGGGAACGACGAGCGAAAGGTGCATCGGACACCTGCGGGACAAGTGGGTTAGACGAAATTCGCGTCCGGCCGCAGCGAAGGCGCAGACAATCCACTGGCCATGATAACTGCCGGTGCGACCCGCGCGGAAATGAGCCGCGGGATTCTCACATTCCGTACGGTGTGGCGGGCGTGTTGACGAGCTGTCGTCAGAATCTGCGTCGCGGGAGTCAAAACCGCGACACTTCGGCGCGCGCGGAACGGAGTCAACGGATTCTTCAGGGAAGCTTAAGCTCAATGACTCAAGAGTGTTGCGCGCTGACGATTGTCGAATTTGCAACTCGTGGTATCTCGTTTGCGAAACCTCCTCACGCGACGCGGGCCACACAGGACCCGGAATGGATCAGCCCGCGGACCCTGAGTCCCTCGTCTTCCGCACCGAAGGAGAAACACCGATGAAGAGTCTGATGTTGCTGGCGACCATGACCGCGGGCCTGACCCTGGCCGGACCCGCCGCGGACACCGCCAAGGCCGATCACCGCCGCGACAACTGCTCGCCCTATGGTTACAGCCGCTCGTACTACGGCGGGTCGTACTACCAGCCGTCCTACGGCTACGGATATTCGCGGCCGCACTACGGCGGCTACGGCTACTCGCGCGGCTTCGGCGATTATGGGCATCGCGGCCATTACGGCCATCATCGCGGATACTACGGGCACCGCGGCCACGACCATGGCCGTTCGAACTTCGGCCTGTACATCGGCGGCCGGAACTTCAGCTTCGGCTTCCGCCGGTAGACACAGTATTTCGCCGCCGGGCTTGCCCGGCGCGGCCCGCGAGCGGGCCGGCGAAAGAAGATTTTCAGGCAGCCCGCCGACAGGTCCCTGCCGGGTGCGACGCTTGTGCGTTTGCTCTGGCAGGGGCCTTTTTTTCGTTGGCGAAGGGGTCAGACCCCTTTGCGGACTAACGATTCTCCCACAGTCTGCATCGCTCGTCCGCAAAGGGGTCTGACCCCGTTCTCAACGCATGTTGACCGGATCGACGTCGACGGTGAATTCGACGTCCCGCATTGCCTGGAAGTGCGGTAGCGCCCGCTGCCACAGGTCGTGGATCGGCTCGAACTCGGCCGCTGCGATCTGGAAGTGGTAACGGTACTGGCCCTTCAGCCGCGTGACCGGCGCCGGCGCCGGCCCCAGCAGGCGAATCTGTTCATCGAAGCCCACGGGTTCTGGCCCGTGGGCTTCGCGGCGCAGGATTTCGACCATCGCGTCCGCCTGTTCGCTCACCAGCCGCTCGCGGGGGCCGCGGACAATCACGCGCGCCAGGTGCGTAAACGGTGGAACGCCGAGCCGGCGGCGGTGCTCCAGTTCTACGGCGACGAAGCCGCGGTAGTCGTGCTCGGCCGCCCGCAGAATCGCTGGCTCCGCCGGATTCGCCGACTGCACGAACACCCGGCCGCCGCGACGCGAGCGCCCCGTGCGGCCCGCGACCTGCGAAATGAGTTGAAAGGTCCGCTCCGAAGCCCGCAGGTCCGGCTGGTGCAGCAGCGTGTCCGCGTCGATGACACCCACCAGCGTGACGTTCGGGAAGTCCAAACCCTTGGCGATCATTTGCGTGCCCAGGAGGATCTGGACCTTGCCCGTGCGGAAGGACTCCAGCGCCACGTCGTGGCTGCCCGGCCGCCGCATGGTGTCGCTGTCCATCCGCACGACGCCCACGCCAGGAAAGCGCCTGCGGACTTCTTCTTCGAGCTTCTGCGTGCCGATCCCCATGTAGCGGATGCCGGGCGACCCGCAGCCGGGACAGCGCGAAAGCGACGGCGTCTCGTGCTCGCAGAAATGGCATAGGGCCACCTTCCGGTCGCGGTGCCAGGTCAGTGTCACGTCGCAGTGCGGGCATTTGACGGAGTTCCCGCACGCGCGGCACCACAACGCGGGTGAGTAGCCCCGCAGGTTGAGGAACAGGATCGCCTGGCCTTCGTCGTCGAGCGCCCGCCGCAGCGCCGTCTCCAGCGCCCGCCCGATCGCCAGCCCGCGAGCGATCCACGGATCGTTGCGCACATCGACGATCACCACCGGTGGCAGCGGCAACCCCTCCACACGACGCGGCAGCCCGATCAGACGGTCGTGGCCGCGCTCGACTCGCAGCCACGACTCCAGCGTGGGTGTCGCCGAGCCGAGCACCAGCGGGACGCTCTCCAGCTCCGCCCGCCGGCGCGCGACTTCGCGGGTGTGATAGCGAGGCGTTGTCTCCTGCTTGAACGTGGTTTCGTGTTCTTCATCGATCACAATCAGCCCCAAATGCGGCGTCGGGGCGAAGACGGCGCTCCGCGCTCCCACCACAACCTGGATCTCGCCGCGGGCGATCTGCTGCCAGTGCCAGTGGCGTTCGGCGTCGCTGAGATGGCTGTGCAGCACGGCCACGGAAGGGAATCGGCTGCGGAAGCGGCGGATCGTCTGCGGCGTGAGGCTGATCTCCGGCACCAGCACGACCGCCTGCCGCCCGTAATCGACGACCTCGCGAATCGCCTGGATGTAGACTTCGGTCTTGCCGCTGCCGGTGACGCCATGCAGCAGCACCGTTTCGTGCCGTCCCTCGCGCAACGCCCGCATAATCGCCTCCAGCGCCAGCCGCTGGTCTTCATTGAGCGTGAGGTCGCGGATCGTCTCGACAGGCTCGAGGTCGCTGCCCCGCGCATCGGTGCGCTGCCGCACGGCTGTGACCAGCCCCTTGTCGCGCAGCGCGTTGACGGGGCCTGTGCCGCAGTCGGCCGCATCGCTCAATTCGTCGATTGCGAGCGGGCGCTGTTCGCGGCACAGCACCTCGAGCACGGCCCGCTGTTTGTGCGGCAGATCGAGCGACTCGATACGGCCGCAGACGCCTCGCGCCGGCATGAAGGCGGTCACCAGCCGCGTTCCCGATTTCTTCTTCACCCCGGCCGGGACGACCGCATGCAGCACCTGGCCCCAGCCGCACAGGTAGCGCTCGGCGATCCAGTGGGTCAGCTTCAGCATGCGGGGCGAGAGCAGCGGCTCGCGATCGAGCACGGCATCCAGGGCCTTCAACGGCCGGCTGGTCGCGGGAGAGCCGACCTCGACGCAGAAGCCTGTCGTCGGCTGGCCGCCTTTTCCGAAAGGCGCCCGCACGCGCTGGCCCGGGCCAACGACCTCGCGCAACTCGTCGGGCACGACGTAATAGAAGACCGTATCCAGCGGCAGATTGAATACGACGCCGGCGGCGAGACGGTCCTCGGCGGCCGCCGATTCCCAGGGCATCGCCTCCGCCGGCGGGCCGGGTACGGTAAAGAGGTTCTTCTGTCGCGGAGAACTCACGACGGGTCGTCACACTCAGATCGGACTTTGCCCGGCCGGAACCGTCGTTCAGAATGAGTGCCAGGCCCACGGGTTGCAACCCGTGGGCTTCACGAGCACACGACGCTTTGCCCAAAAAAGGGGACTGTCCCCCTCCAGTCGCTCCAGCGAATCTCCCCGCGACATCATCGAGGGGGACTGTCCCCTTTTTTGGGCGACGCCGATCAGCACAAGTGAGAATCGCGATGCGGCTGGGAATCTACGGTGGCTCGTTCGATCCGATCCACTACGGGCACCTCGTCCTTGCCGAGCAGTGCCGCGAACAATGCGAACTCGACGAGGTCTGGTTCGTGCCGTCGCGTCTTCCGCCGCACAAGCAGGACCGCCAGCTCGCATCGGCCGCCGCTCGCGTCGAGATGCTCGAATTCGCCATCGCGGGCCATGCGGCGTTTCGCGTCAGCCGCATCGAGCTGGAACGCGACGGTCCGTCGTACACCGTCCAGACGCTGCAGGCGCTTCGCGACGAAGATCCCGACCGCGAGTTGTTCTTCCTGATGGGTGCCGACTCGCTGGCCGACTTCGCCGGCTGGCGCGAGCCGCAGCGGATCGCGGAACTCGCCCATGTCGTGGCCGTCAACCGCGGCGACCGCCCGTTGCCCGATCGCGCGTGGCTCGTGGAGCGGCTGGGCGCCGAGACCGCCGCTCGCATCCGGTTCGCGTCCATGCCCGGCATCGACATCTCCGGCTCCGACCTGCGCCGCCGCGCCGCCGCCGGCCTGAGTCTGCGTTACCTGACCCCGCGTGCCGTCGAGGTCTACATCACCGAGCACCAGTTGTACCTGTGAGACCGCACGTAGCGTGGGTTTCAACCCACGCGCGAGCCGTGCCCTTGCACTTGGCCACCGCGGTCCTGGCGACACGGCCTTGGAAGGCCGTGCTACGATGTGTCAGGACCCGGCACTTTCGAGCCACTCGGCGAGTACCGCCTGCGTGTGCTCGCCCAGTTCCGGGGCGTGCGACGAGAGCTCCGGCGACGCCGCATTCATTCGCAGTGGGCTGCCGGCCGTGATGAACACTTCACCCTCGCCGCCGTGCATCTCGTGCAGTATATCGCGCGAACGCAGGTGCTCGTCGGCGACGACTTCACCCAGGTCGCGGATCGCGGCGGCCGGCACGCCCGCCCGCGAGAGCTTCGCCAGCCACACGTCTCGCGGCTCGGCCGCCAGCAGCGGCTCGAGCGTCGCTTCGAGGTACTCGCGGTGCTCCGTGCGAAGGCCGTTCGTCGCGAGTCGTTCGTCGGCTGCCAGCTCCGGACGCCCCAGCACTTCGCACAGCCGCCGCCACAACGCGTCGTTGCCGGCGGCGATCACCAGCGGCCCGTCGGCTGCCTCGAAGGCCTGAAACGGCGTGATCGACGGGTGCCGCGTCCCCAGCGGCTCGGGCGGCACGCCGGTCAGCGAGAAGCGGCTCAAGGCGTTTTCCAGCACCGACACCGTGCAATCGAGCATCGCCAGGTCGATCGTCGTGCCGCGGCCCGTCCGGTCGCGGTGAAACAGCGCCGCCGCCACGGCGATCGCGCCGTACAGGCCGGTGAGGATGTCGGAGACCGACGCGCCCACCTTCACGTAATGCCCCGCGCGGTCGCCGGTAATGCTCATCAGCCCGGACAGCGCCTGCACGATGATGTCGTACGCGGGTCGGTCCGTTTCGGTCCCCGCATGGCCGAAGCCGGAGAGCGCCGCATAAACCAGCCGCGGGTTCCGGCGGTGCAGTTCTTCCACTGGCAGGCCCAGCCGGGCCAGCGTTCCGGGGCGGAAATTCTCAACGAGCACGTCGGCCTTCTCCACAAGCCTGAGGAACGTCTCGCGGTCGCGCTCGTCCTTCAGGTCGAGGGCCACGCTCTTCTTGCCGCGGTTAATGCCGGCGAAGTAGGCGCTCACACCCGAGGGCAGGAACGGCCCGAAATGCCGGGCGTCGTCGCCGCCGCCGGGCCGCTCGATCTTGACGACCTCGGCCCCAAGGTCGGCCAGCACCATCGTGCAATACGGACCGGCGAGCACCCGCGTCAGATCCAGCACGCGCACGCCGGCCAGCGGCCGCGGATGCCGCCCTTGAGTTTTCTGATCGCCCATTTGGCTACCGACTTCCAAGAGTGACATCAACACGACGGAGACGGCCAAAACTTGCAAGAGGCCTCGTCACGCTTTGAACAACCAACAGATTGAACAGGAGCTAACGGAGACAACGGAGTTTCGTTGGGAGATCGAAAGTTGTGCAGCAGGTCTTTCTCCGTTGCCTTCGTTGACTCCTGTTCGAAATCCCCGTGTTGCGTCCGGCAGGCGGTGCAGGCTAGGCTTGAACAAACGAGCGATTTCGACTTCAGGTACCTTCGACCATGCCACAACTCTTGCGTCGGCCGGCGGCGGCTCTGCTCATTCTGACGGCTTTGACCGCTGGCTGCGACCTCTTGATCGAAGAGTATCCCGACCCCGCCGAAACGGCGCCCGCGCCGCGACCGGACGCCCCCCGGCCGGGCGTCACCGTCGAGCGGCCCGAGCCGGCGGCACGGCCTTCCGCCGCCAACGAGCGCGCGAATCGCGAACTCGCCGCCCTGCGGGACGAGCACCGGCGGCTCCAGCGAAACAACCAGCAGCTCGCCGCCGAAGCGAAGCGGCTGGCGGTCGAAGTCACTGAGGTCCGCAAAAACAGCGACCAGCTTCAGACAGAAGTGCAGAACCTGCGGGACTCGCTCGCCGCCGCACGCGGCATGCAGGGGCGCGTCGTCGAGGCGATCGCGAAGCTGGGCGGAACGGTCGGCCTCGACGCGGCCGGCGATGTGGTGGCCGTCGATCTCACCGCTAATCTCGGCGGCGATGCGGACCTGTTCATGTTGACGCTCCTGCCCAAGCTGGAGCGGCTGGAACTGGAGGGACCGAACTTCACCGACGCCGGCCTCGACCACATCGCGAAGATCGAAGCCCTGCGCGTGCTGGGCCTGCGGAGCACGGGCACGACCAACGAAGGCCTGGCCAAGCTGAAGGCCCTCAAAAATCTGGTGTCGCTCGCCCTGCGGAGGACGGACATCACCAGCGAAGGCATGGTCCACGTCAAGGAACTGTCCAACCTGCGCGAACTGGATATCCGCTTCACAAACGTGGGCGACGACGGCATCCAGCACATCGCGCAGATCGAGCCGCTGCGGATGCTCAAGCTGCAGCAGACGCAGATCAGTGACGCGGCCTTTCCCACGCTGGGGACGCTGGTGGACCTCGAGGGGCTGATCCTCAACAACCTGTTCATCACCGATCAGGCGCTGGAGCACGTGGGCAAGCTCACGAAACTCCGCCACCTGGAACTCGACGATACGCAGATCAGCGACGCGGGACTCGAGCGTCTCAAACACCTCAATGGTCTGGAGACGCTCACGCTCCGCCGCGACTTCATCACGGAAAACGGACTCGTCCACCTCGCTGGACTGACGAACCTCCAGGACCTCAACCTGCGCGGCATCGCCACGGCCGATTCGGGGCTGGAGCACCTCAAGGGCCTGGAGAAGCTGCGCGTGCTCGACCTCTCGGAGACGCCCGTCGGCAACGCCGGCGTGGCGCACCTCAAAGACCTGACGCGTCTCGAAGACCTCGACTTCTGGTCGACGGCCGTCACCGACGAGGGCCTCGCGCACCTGTCGGGGCTGACGAACCTCAAGCGGCTGAGCTTCGAGAATACAAATGTGACCGATGCGGGCCTCGCGCACCTCGAACCGCTGACGGGGCTGGAGTACCTCAACCTGACGAAGACCGGCATCACCGGCGCCGGCCTGGTGCACCTGTACGCCATGAAGAACCTC
>JAHWKJ010000101.1 GCA_019347905.1 Planctomycetota bacterium | reverse complement strand
GCGGGGGGGGCCGCGGGGGGGGGGGGGGGCGCGCCGGCCCCTGGGGGGGGGTAAACCCCGCAAAACCCCCCCCCCCCCGCGCGCGGCCGGGCACGCTGGCCGGCCCCCGGCGGCCGGGTGGGGGGGGGGCCTGGGGGGGGGGCCCCGGCGGTTTTGGCCCCCCCCCCCCCGGGGGGGGGGGCGGGGGGGGCCGCGCGCGGCTGCAATGTCGCCTGTGCCTTCACCCCCCCTAACCCCCCCTTAGTAAGGGGGGGAACATTGGTGGGGCGGCGAACCGGTGACTCGAGTGCGACGCGCGACACCGGCGACTCGGCGACGGGTGTCGGTCGTGCGATCGCGTCGGCCGTCGTCGGGCGCGGCACGCCGACGGCGGCCACCAGCACAGCCACACCCAGGACCGTCACCGCGCCCCAGACGCACGTTCCCAGCGCGACCCGAAAAGGCGATTTCATCGTTGGCGGTCCTCCGTGACCGGCGCGGCAGTCAGTCTGCGGCTGGTGTCGGCGACGTTGTCGACAGCGTCAGTTCCATCTGTTCGCGATCGCGCGCGAGCACGACCCGCCGCGGGAGCACGGCCGAAATCTGCCACTGCACGCCGTCTACGACGATCCCCGCACCCTCGCGATAGACCCGGCCGTCGATGAGCGCCGCCCGCAGACGACTGCCGATGACCGTGCTGGTCAACTGCGGCCGATGCGTCGGCGGCGCTTGCGGCCCGATCACCTGCGGCCCCACGGCCAGCGGCTCAGCCGCAAACAGCACCGGCGGCGAGAACGGGCCGCGATCGAGACGGAACGGGTCGCGGCGGACGTCCGCCGGCACCGCCGGTTGCAGCAACGGATCGTTCCCGGTCTGATACGCCAACTGCTTCCAGGACACGGCAGCGGGCGCAGGCACGGCAGCCGGAGAAGCCACGGCCGGAGACGGCGGCGTCTGCGGAACGCTGGGCGCGGGTGCGGCCGCGGGACGAGGGACGCGGGCCGTCGGCTTCGCCGGTTTCGAACCGCCCAACCCCTTCAGCAGCAGCGGAACCCAGAAGCACAACCCGACCGCAAACAGCACCGCCAGCAGCGCCGTCTTGCGCCAGTTCGCCCGGGCATCGCGGACGAGCCGCGTTTTCAAATCCTGAAACATGGTTCTCACTGACTCCTGAAATCGGCCGTCCCGCTCGCGGAACTGGCGGATTTCTCGGCAGATTCCGCGGATTCGCTACGAGCGGTGTAAACGACAAACTGCACGTCGGCCTGCACAGGCTGCCTGTCTTTCCCCGGTTCGCAACTCAGCTCGATTTCGCGGACTGCGTAAAACCGCTCGTCGGCTTCCAAGTCGGACACGAAGGCGAACACTTGAGTGAAACTGCCGGCAAATGCGATACGAAACGCACGCGCCGCGTAGGTTTCGCGAACCTCCGGCTCCTGGGGTTCGAGCCGCGTAACCGTCAGTCTGCAGTCCCGGGCGAGCTGCGAAATGCGGCTGACGACCGCATGCACGTCGTCGCGGGCAGGAAGCCTGCGTGAACAGCTCGCAACGTATTCTTCAGCCGCGGCAACCTGCGATCGCAGCAGTTCGAAGCCGGCGACCCTGGCCGGAACGCTCTGGACCTCCTGGCGTGCGGCAGCCGTGCGCTGCTCGATTTCCGTCAGGCGGCGGGCGCCGGGAAGCCAGACGCCGAACAAGAACGCCGCGACCGCGCCGGTCACGCCCCCCACCGTCAACCAGGTGCTTCTGGCGAGTTTTGTCATCGCCGGACCTCCTCAGCCGGAGCGTCACCGGCTGGCGAACGCACTTGTAATCGAACTTCAAAGCTGCGGAACGACGCGCCCTGCAACTCGTAACTGTCGGTGAATACCAGCCGCTGCTCGTCGAATAGTGCGGTACCGGCCAGCCCGGACAGGAAGCGGGAGATAGCAACGTCGTCCGCGGCGACGCCTTCCAGCACCACCACGCCGGCTGTTTCGCGTCGGCGACTCGACAGATCGTCGAGATCGAGCTGGTGCGGTGGCTTCTGCACCGACGCCTCGGTCCGTGAAGGCGTTCGCGGACGGCGGCTGTCACTCGCCACTCGCTCTTCCAGCAGCTCCAGGCGGCTGAGGGTCACGTCGTCGGGAAGCGAGCCGGCGATGGCGGCGAGCAGACGAGTCGCACAGATGCGATGCTGCAAACGTGCCGCGAGTTCTGCTCGTGCCTCTGCGACCTGAAGGCGAGCCGACGACGCCTCCGCCGTTTGAAGCTGCGTTCGCATCTGTTGTGCCGTCTGTTCGAGCCGCCGGAGATCGTCTTCCGCTCGGGCGAGCTTCTGCCGCTGCCCGATCGCTCCCGCCGCCAGGAGCGCCAGCAGCACGACGACGACCGCCCAGCGCCAGCGGCGGTCGTGGCGGCGTCCGCGCTCCTGCCGATAGCCGGCCGGCAGAAAATCCACGTCGTAGCTCATAGGGCACTCTCCACCGGCTGGGGCGCGGAAACGTGGCCGGTGGCGGCCGGCGGCTTGAGGGCGAGTCCCAGCGCGGTCGTCCAGCGGGTGGGGCGTTCGCCGGCTGCGCCGGGCACGTCCAGTCCCAGTCTCTCCAGCGGATTGCCGCTGACGCAGGTCGTACGCAGCCGGTCGGAAAGGTGGCCGATCATCCAGGGATCAGCGACCGGTCCCGTCACCACAACCTGTTCGAGTGGCCGGCCGCGAAATGTGACGGTGTAGTACCGCAGGCACAGGGCCAGCTCGGTCGCCATGGCCTCCAGCGGATCGCGGAGGGCGTCGGCAACCGAGCGGCGCAGCTCGTCGTCGAGCTCCATCCCGCCGGCGTTTCCCAGTCCCGCCCGCAGGCGACCGGCCTGTGCCGGGTTGAGGCCAAGCCGGCGGCCGACGGCGGCATCCAGTTCGCATCCTCCGCCGCTGAGTTCTTTCAGAAACAGCACCCGCCCGTCTTCCGCGAAAATCACCGTCGAGGACTGCTCGCCGAGGTGCAGGTACGCCGACGGTCCCGCCGCGGACTCCCGCCGCGTCTCCAGGCAACGCAACACGGCGCACGGATCGATGTCGAGACCTTCCGGCCGCAGGCCCGCCGACTCCAGCAGACGCAGCCGGCGTTCAATAAGCTGCCTGCGGCAGGCGAGCAGAATCACTTCCTGCGACTTGTCGGATTCGTGGCGGATGCGCCCGGCTTTCAGGTGGCGGATTTCCGCTTCCTCGACCGGGAAGGGCAATCGCTCGCGGGCTTCCCAGGCCAGCGCATTGTCGATTTCCTCCTCGGGCATGTCCGGCAGGCGGATGCTCTGGATGCACAAATCGCGCGGGCACAGAGCGCCCACGGCGCGGCGGCCCTTGAACGAATGATCCGACAGCACGGCCGCGAGAATCGCCGCCGCCTCGCGATCGCGGATTTCGCGATCGCCGTCGTCCTCGGGAGGCAGCTCGACCTCCGCCAGTGCCTGAATGCTCCAGCGACCGGGGCTGCCCGCAAGCTGCGCCAGATGCGCGCGGCGGTCGCCGATCGATACGCCAATGGGCCGTGGTCCCGAACGTCGCCAGGCAATCATCGAAAGCTCCTTTGGCCCCACTGGGCGGAGCGAGCAGGCTCCTCACTGCTTTGCCCAAAAAAGGGGACAGTCCCCTTCATTGTGTCCCTTCGTCGATTCGCGATTCTCAAGTGGTAGGGGGACAGTCCCCTTTTTTGGGCAAAGCCGCCCAGCATCGTGACCGGCCCTGTCCAAACCTGCCCTGTCAGCCAGGAAACCCGAACCTCGATCACTCGAACTTCCAAACCGCTGCCGCTGGTTAGCCAGATCAGCGTGTCTTCGGTGCGCGCCGGCCCGGTGCCTCCCAGCGGCATGAACGTGACATCTGCGACCGAGCGTCCTGAGGTCGCGAGGCTCGCGCCGGCCAGTTCGATCCGGCCGCCGGTCAGCCCGTCGAACTGTGCCAGTTCGGTGCGGTAGCGATCGTCGCGCTTTGCCGCTGGCGCCAGCGGATTCTTCAGCGGCGGCGGATTTCCGCTGCCGGTGTGCACGATCTCCCATGCTCGGCCGCTCACGTCGAGAGTGAGCGTCCATTCGCTGCCGGTCTGAACGGCCTGTCCTCGCGCCAATCGCAGATCGGCGGCGAGAATCGACGCGGCGGCTTCCAGTCCCTGCGCGTCGCCGCCGCCGGCCGAGGGAATCACGAGTGCCGCTGCAATCCCGAGCACCGCAATGACGGCGAGCGCTTCCAGCAACGTGAAGCCCCCGCGCACCCATTGTATTCCCCCCCTTACTAAGGGGGGGTGAGGGGGGGTCGCACCGGACCAGCACGCACCATGTTTCTGACGTGCAAGGCGTCTCTCAACCCCCCCTAACCCCCCCTTAGTAAGGGGGGGACCGCAGGTGTGGACCAGTGAGCTTGTTGCGGATCTCACGGCAGTTCCCTCCAACTCAGGACCTCCCAGCGGTAGCCGCCGTCGGCGGGGCGATCGTCATCGTCGAAGGCCGCGAAGACCGGCGGCGAAAAGCGATAACGGACGTTCGCGGGCCGCTGGACGTGAAACGTCGGCTCCAGCGTCAGGCCGTGGTCGTCGAGCGGGTCGCGCCAGCCGACGAAGTTCCGCGCATCGGCCAGCCAGTCGACGAAGGCGATCGTGGGCCGCCGGTTTGCCTCAAGCCACGCATTGTCCTGTTGCCATTCCTCGCGACGTTCGTCCCATTTCGACCGATTGAGCACCCAGCAGTCCGGCCGATTGATCTCGTGCTGGCGGCCGCACACCGGACCGCGGATGTCGAGATAGCTTTCGCGTAACGGCAGCAGTCGGCAGGCGACGGACTGCTCGTGATTCGACTCGCCCAACACCGTCAACTCGCGGGCCTCGCGGTTGACGGCAACAATCGGGTGCCAGCTTCCGGTTGGGCCGTCCGCGAGCCAGATGGCGTAGCCGGCCCCGCTGCCGATGGGACTGAGGTCGACGGAGCTCGCGAACCGGACGACGCTGTAAGGCTGCCCCGCCGGGCGGCTGGTCGCCGTCCCGTTCAATTCGACGTGCGGGACGCGGAGCAGTTCGTAGTCGCCGCCCGCTCCAGACAGTCCTTGCCTGGTGACGATCGCACCCTCCACCGTGGCCCGGAGCGAGCGATCCGCGGTGACTTCATCGGCGACGATGGCCGGCAGCCGCGGCCAGCTTTCGGCGCCTGCGAAGATCGATTCCCCGGTGCTGTCGCGCCAGTCGCAGGCCGCCAGATGCACATCTTCGCCGTCGAGCTCAATTTCGCCGCTCGACACGAGCGTGCCCTCGATCACCACGTCGTCGTCCACGCGAATGTCGCCGCTCCGATAGAAGATGCCCAGCGGGTTGTCGACCGTGGCCCGGAGCGTGACTCGCTTCAGCACGCGGCTGACCTGCTGTGCCCGGTACTCGTAGCCGCCCTCGTAGAGGCGATAGGTCTGCCATGTGGAAAAGCTCGGCTGCGGCAGCGCGGGCACGCGAGTCGTCCGCGTCCAGGGCACTTTCAGCCGACTGAGATCGGCGCGGGTGTCGGAATTCGGCCACGAGCCAAAGGTGATTGGCCCCGCGAGTGGATGCGGATGAACGGCCCCGCCACCGCTGACATAGCGCGAACCGATCGAATCCAGCAGCGTGTCGCGCACCGAATCCCTCCACGCGGGATCGCGATAGAGCTGCAGCCGCTCGCGCAGCCACACAGGCCCGTCGATGCGGTCGCAGGGGTCGAGCACCAGCGATGTCCTCCCGCGCTCGGCGAACATTGCGTACTGCTGGATCTCGTCGTAATCGCCGGGATTGGCGGCTTCATCGGTCGGCTCGCTGCCGTTCGTTCCTTCCCTGGTGATGCGCGGCGCCAGACGCACGAGCAGTTCGACCTCGCGTTCGATCTGCGTGCCGTCGGACAGCTCGGCTTCCCAGCGTCCGGTCGAGCGAATGGCCAGTGACAAGGCGGCCGCCGCCGGTGATTCGCCCTGCGACGGCTCAACCGGCGAGAATGTGACCGTGTACGACGTGCGGCCATCGCGATCCGTGGTCACGGTGCGCTCCAGCCCCGCTGCCGAGCCGGGCCAGTCGGTGGACGTGATGTGCCGCAGCGCTGCGGCGGCGCCGGCTCGGGCAGCTTCCAGCGCGCGGCCGCGGCGATCGGCGTTGGCGTCGAGTTGCATCAGCGTCGTCTGCGTCTGGACGAACGACATCGTCACGACGAGGCTGGCGCTGATCGTCACCATGACGACCATCAGCGACAGTCCCCGCCGCCGCGATGCCATGCTCCGACGCTTGCGATTACGGTTCATAAACATGTCGCACGCTCACGCAGCCGAAATACGGCACGGCCGTCGTCTGCGATTCCGAGGCCTGTTCCGCACGCTGCGACCAGGGCTCCAGTTGCAGCTCGACGTTCACCGTCCCCTGTCGCAATCCCGAGCGTCCCGCGACGATGCTCTGCGCCCACGGAAGCGCATACCACTCCGGAGTCCCCGGCGCGACGGACGCCAGCGACGAGTCCTCGGGCGAAACCGTCAGCTCGAAACGCGCCGCCCCGTAGCGTATCGTGCTCGACCCGCGAAAGAAGCTGGTGAATCCGGACGTGACCCGCAGGCGGTCGACCAGCGTCACAGCTTCGGCGGATTTCGATGCCAGCAGGCTGCGGATCGTGGTCTGGAACAGCGGATCGTCGAAATCGACCGCAGTCTGCACGCCCGGAAAGGCCATCTCGACCAGCTCGTGCGGCCGGTCCGGATGCGGCGCGTACACGACCAGTTCGTGGGCCTGCGGCAGCCGCGCTTGCAGTCCCGCGGCGGCCATGCCGCCGTTTCTGCCGCCGCTCCACACAACCAGCACATCGGGCGGGGCGAGGAAACCGTCTTTCGTGCTTACGACGGCAAGACCGATGCGTGTCGCCCCGGTCGTGCGATACGTGCCGGTGTGTTCGACCATGAAGCCTATGCGGTCGGTGGCCGCCTGCGCTTGCAGCGTCGCTTCTTCGAGGCCCCGGGCGTGTTCGCGTGCCATCTGCACGGCCATCGCCAGACCGCCCAGCACCACTGTGACGAGGGCCGTCACGGTCATGGCCATCATGAGTTCGACGAGCGTGAAGCCACGCCGTAGCACAAGCGTCTCGCTTGTGCGCTGCGAGGTTAACCACGGGGTCAGACCCCTTTGCGGACGACCGACGCAGAAGTCTGGTGCACGCGTGAGCCGCAAAGGGGTCTGACCCCTTCCCTCGCGTAACACAAGCGTCTCGCTTGTGCGCTGCGGGTCTAAGCCTCGAATTGTCCCGCCTGCCTGAGCAAACGGGACGCTTGCTCTACGGGGCGGGCGGTACATAGCTGAAGATCCGGGTGAGGAAGGCAAGCGTGCGTTCGCCGGCTCGATCCATCGCCAGAGTGACTGTGACGGTGACGCGGCGGTAGTCGGTGTGGCGCGTAACGACGCTCCAGCCGTTCGTTCCGGAAGGCTCGACGCGCTCGACCACGACCGAGCGCCTGAGCCGCCCCAGCAATTCCCGGCTGGCGCGGCTCAACAGGCCCAGCGGAATGCCCTGCCGGTCGACCGGAGGCTGAGCGGACCAGCCCCCATAATCGTCGATGGATTCGAAGCTGGCTCGGTGGGAACCCGTTCTGCGGCTCGACTGTGCATCGGGGAAGCGGACGCCGGCGATTTCTTCCATCATCTGCTGCGCCAGTCCACGGGCGACGAGGGAGGCTGCGGCGTCGGAGGCGGTGCGGACCCCGGCGGCGAGCGAGTTCAGCAACGCCGCCCCCGCGATGGCGGCCACGGCGACGGCCAGCAGCGACTCCACCATCGAAAACGCGCGGCGGCGCGCGGTGAGCTGTGCGGCGCGTCTCCGGCTCGGTGGGGTGGCTCGCATGTAGTGCCTCCGGCTTTCGACAATGGGGCCGCAGGCAGAACTGTCAGACCAACTGCGGCCGGCTGCCGAGAGATCGGTGCGCGTGTCGCAGCGCTGTCTGACGCCGGCTAGGGAAAAAAAGGGCGCGGCAAGGTCCCCTCAAAGCTCCCAGCTTTCCTTGCCGCGCCTAAATGCTTTCATCACTCCGGCTGCCGCCGGCGGGTCCCTCGGAAAGATAGGTCACGCCAGGGGGGTGTCAAATTGCGGTCCACTTGCGCTCCGCACGGTCGGAGCGGCGCAAGCAGCATCCGCCCGGCCGAATGCCGGCCTAACCTGCGCCGGCGCAATAGGTTGGGGGTTGTGTGCAACTGCGGCCCTCACTATACTTGCGCGGCTTTGTGCAGGCGTGCTTTGCCCAAAAAGGGGACAGTCCCCTATGAGCTACGTCTCAACCGGCAGGCACCGCGCCCTGAAGGGGACAGTCCCCTTTTTGGGCAAAGCAGTACAGGCGCGGCTGGGGCCGACGCCGCTGATGCATGGGCGGGAGGGAGCCTCGAAGCGATGCGGTTTTCGCTGTTGGATCGCATCACCGAGCTGGAGGCCGGCCGATCGGTGACGGCCGTGAAGACGCTCTCGCTCGCCGAAGAGTATCTCGCCGACCACTTCCCCGGTTTCCCGGTGATGCCGGGCGTGCTGATGCTCGAGTCGCTCGTGCAGGCCGGTGCGTGGCTGATGCGATTCACCGTCGATTTCCAATACAGCACAGTGCTGCTGAAAGAGGCCCGGGCGGTCCGCTTCAACAGCTTCGTCACGCCGGGACGCATGCTCACGGTGTCCGTCAGCGTCCACCGCTGGGAGGGTAACGAGTGCGTTCTGAAGGGCACGGGCACGGTCGAGGGTACCTCGGCCGTCAGTGCCCGCCTGACGCTCCAGCAGTTCAATCTCGCAGACAGCGACCCCGCACTGGCCGCCGCCGACCGGCAGCGCTCGGACGTGATGCGGGCGCTGTTCGAGCAGCTTTATACGGCTCCGCCGAAGGGATGATGCGATGAGACTGGCCGGCAAAGTGGCCCTGGTGACGGGTGGCAGCCGCGGCATCGGCAGGGCGATCGTCGTGGCCCTCGCCCGCGAAGGGGCGAAGGTCGCCTTCTGCTATCGCGCCAGCTCCGAGGCCGCCGACGCCCTGGTGAAGGAACTCGAAGCCGGGGAGCACGACGCGGTCGCGTGGCAGGCCGACGTGGCGAACAAGGCGGACGCAGACGCCGTCGTCGCGAAGCTGATCGAGCGGTGGGGGAAGATCGACATCCTCGTCAACAACGCCGGCGTCATCCGCGACGGCCTCTTAGCCACGATGGGCGAAGAGCAGTGGCGCGAGGTGATCGAGACGAACCTCGGCGGCGTCTACAA
The DNA here is from genome assembly GCA_019347905.1 of Planctomycetota bacterium. Lineage (GTDB taxonomy): Bacteria > Planctomycetota > Planctomycetia > Planctomycetales > Planctomycetaceae > JAHWKJ01. The sequence goes on along the minus strand of JAHWKJ010000101.1, from coordinate 4,776 downwards.
CTTCTGCCAGGCCGTCACGCGGACAATGATGTCGGCCCGCTACGGGCGGATCGTGAACCTCTCCAGCGTCGCCGCCAGCAAGGCCAATCCGGGCCAGGCGAACTACGCGGCCAGCAAGGGCGGCGTCGAGGGTTTCACCCGCTGCATTGCGTCCGAGCTTGCGCGGCGGGGGATCACCGTCAACGCCGTCGCCCCCGGCTTCATCGAGACCGATATGACCTTGGCCGTCCGCAACGCCGCCGGCGAAGAGATCAAGAAGCGGATCCCGATGCGGCGGATCGGGCAGCCCGAAGACATCGCCCGAGCCGTGGTCTTTCTCGCCAGCGACGAAGCGTCGTACATTACAGGCCAGGTGCTGTGCGTCGACGGCGGTCTGACGCTGGGCGGGATGTAACGGAGCACTCCGGTCGCGGATGATGCCAGCTCGGGGCGAAAGCGAAACTTCCACCACCGAAGGAGACACGTAAATGCCCACAAGGGACGAGATCTTCGCCAAAGTCCAGGAGACGCTGGTCGACGCGCTGGGCGTCGACGATGACGAAGTGACGCCGGAAGCGACGCTGGTCGGCGATCTGGGGGCGGAGTCGATCGATTTCCTCGACATCGTATTCCGCCTCGAGAAGAACTTCGACGTGAAGATTCCCCGCGGCGAACTGTTTCCCGAGAACCTCACCGCCGCCGATCCCTCGTTCGTGCAGGACGGCGTCGTGACGGAAGCCGGCCTGGCCGAACTCAAGAACCGCCTGCCGCACGCCGACGTGCATTCGTTCGCCGACGATCCCAAGGTCGAAAACATCCAGGACCTGTTTACAGTCGGGATGATCGTGAAGTACCTGGAGACGAAGCTCGGCGGCTGAGGCTGGCGGCCCGTGTCGTCAGTCGAAGGCGAACATCGAACATTGAACATTGAACATCGAACTTTGAAGGAAGTCATTCCGATTCGATGTTCAATGTTCAATGTTCGATGTTCAATGTTCGCTCTTGTTCAACCTCCACGTCATGCGCTGGATTTGGATCGATCGGTTCCTCGAGTTCGAGAGCGGCTCGCACGCGCGTGCCGTCAAGAACGTTACTCTCGCCGAGGACCACCTGCACGACCACTTCCCCGGCTTCCCCGTGATGCCGGCCTCGCTGATGATCGAGGGCATGGCGCAGACGGGAGGCATCCTGCTGGGGGAGGTCAACCAGTTCCGGCACATCGTCATTCTGGCGAAGGTGCCGAAGGTGGTGTTCCACAGTCTCGTGCGGCCCGGCGATTCGCTGATTTACACCGCGAAGCTTTTGGACGCGCGCGACGAGGGCGGCTCGGTGGAATGCACGGCGCACGTCGGCGAGCGGCTGGTGGCCGAGGCCGACATCGTGTTTGTGCACCTCGACCAGAACGACCCGCAACTCGGCCGCATCGACCAGAAGAACTTCGTGTTCTCGTCCGGGCTGATGAGCGTGTTCGACATCAGCGCGCATGAGCAATGACGATGTGAAGCCCACGGGCCAGAACCCGTGGGCTTCGAGCTTCAGCGCCGCCCGAGTTCCCGAACGTCGCGCCGCAAGGCTTCGACATCGCGGGCGAGCCGCTCCAGCGTTTCCGCCATCTCCCGCTGATTCTCCAGGAGCGCGCCGATCGGATCGCCGGATTCACCGGACGCCGGCGCAGCCCCGTTACGCGTGCGGCGGCTCTCCGCTCCGGATGTGCGGCGGCCGTTCGGACGCTCGTCCCGCGGGATCTCCAGCACGAGGCCTTTCTCGATACCTTCCCGCTGCACCGTGACCTGCGCTTTGGCCCCCGGGTCGAGTTCGTGAATGAGGCGGTACGCTTCGGCAACCGTCGAGACGCGTTCTCCCGCGATCTCCAGCAGCATGTCCCCCTCGCGCAGGCCGAGTCGCGCCGCGGGCGAGTCGAGCGCGACCTTGGAAACCACCACGCTGCCTTCGGCGGCGTCTTCCTGTTCCGCCAGTTCCACGCCTTCGATCACCGCAGGAACCTCGAGTTCCGCCGGACGCCGGGCGGTCGTGCGTCCGGGCAGGGCGTCGGGTTCCTCGAGCCGCGTGGCCACGACGGGCACTTCGCGGGTCTTGCCGTCCGTCCACACCAGCAGCGTGACCGTGTCGCCCTCGCGGGCCTTCCGCAGCGCCTTGAGAAATCCTTCGGCCGACTGTGGCTCGGCCTCGTCCAGTTTCAGCACATAGTCGCCGGATCGCAGACCAGCACGATCGGCCGGACCGTCGGGACGCACGTCCGTCACGAGCACGCCCCGGGGACTCGATCTGATGACGACGCCGATGCGGCCGTCCGCCGGCCGAGCCTTCCGCGTCTCGTCCGGTTGAACCTGCCGCGGCGAGTCGTTCTGGGCCGCCGCCGTCGCGACCATCAACACAAGGGCGGTCGCTGCGCCGCCGAACAATCGAATGGATCGTGTACGAAACACGGGATGCCTCTCTCGTTGGAATGAGCTGGAGTGAGTGACGCAGACCCGACTACGGCACCATGTTGAGCAGGACCTCCTGCTCCAGCGACTGGAGTTGCCAACGCAACGGCCCCTGGATGCGTTCCAGCGCCGCGGCGACGATCGGATCCCGCTGGCCGTAGGGCGTGGTCCGCAGCACCGGATGCAGCTTGGCTTCGGCGTTTTCGTAATCGCACGCCGCGAGGTGCCCCACGATCCGCCAGTAGCGAATCACCACGGAATCGGGCGACTCGGCCACCGCGCGGGCGAACGCGCGGTTCGCCGTCCACACGTCGCACTCCCACAAGGCGTTGATGCCGATTTCCAGGTAACGCTGCGTCAGCACGGACGACAGCGGGACGATCGCCACCGCACGCAGATCCGGAGCGACGGCATCCGGCAGGCTCTGCCAATACGGAAGCGATTCCAGCGTTTCGACGACGACCGACTCCAGCAGCGGCCGCTGCTCTTCGGTGACGATCTTCCCCCTCAGCCGCAGCATGCGGTCGGGGGAGTCCACGGCGGAGACGAAGGTCCCGTCGACGAGATACGCGCCTCCCAGCCGCGCATCGAGTTCGATTTGGTTGTTGATTCGATCCAGAAGCTCTCGCAGACGCGTTCGCTCCTCGGCGGTCGGCGGTTCAGCCGGCCGCGGCGGAACGAGCAATTCCGGCGAGGGGCGCGGCGGCTCCGGCGGCTGGGAAGCGTCAGCGCCGGGCGACGGGGCCGGCGTCGGAGCGTCAGCGTCCGGAGCGTTTTGTTCATTCGCAGGCGGCTGAACGGCTGCGACGGCGAGACTCGCAAACAGCGACAACAGCCAATTCGTCGTGCGATGGACGCGCTCGGTCATCGAAGGCAACCTCTTTGAAGATCCAAGGATCGCGGGACGGTGACGCGGCGGCTCTCCGCCCGGGAATATCCCGCGCCGTGACACGTTCGCGCATCGGGTGCACGCCGGAGATCCTCCCCGTCGATCGCTGAGGCCGCCCCTGCGTACTTTCCCCACCGTCACAACGCCCAAGGCTTATAACCCGTGGGCTTGCCGTTCGACAGTGGATTCCCCGCCCTGCCGCGGAGACAATGGCACGCACCTGCGCCCATTCCCCGTTTCCGGGACGCCGCCGATGGATCTCCGCCAGCACCGCTACACCGAAAAGCCGCTCGTCAAAACCAAGATCGTCGCCACCGTCGGCCCGTCCTGCGCTTCGCCCGACAAGCTCCGCGAGTTGATTCAGGCCGGCGTCGATCTGTTCCGGCTCAACTTCGCCCACGGCCAGCACGAGTGGCTCGCGGAAGTCGTCCGCGACATTCGCAACGTCTCGGAAGAGCTGGAACGGCCCATCGGCATCCTCGGCGATCTCTCCGGCCCCAAGATCCGCCTGGGCGAATTGCCCGAAGAGGGCGTGCACTGCCACGTCGGCGAACACTTCCAGTTCGTGAGCGACGCCGGAGACAGCGACGGCAAAACGAAGCTCACCTCCACCTACGAAGATTTGGTCGATGATCTGCGTCCCGGCGACCGCGTGCTGCTGGCGGACGGTACGGTCGCGATGCGCGTCATCGGCCGGCACGAACACGAAGGCCGTGTGGTGTGCGTCGTCGAGCAGCCGGGCATCATTCGCAGCCGGCAGGGCATCAACCTGCCGGGAGTGCATCTCAGCACGCCCGCCCTCACCGATAAGGACCTCGACGACCTCGCTTGGGCCGTCGAACACGCGGTCGATTACGTCGGCCTGAGTTTCGTCCGCAGCGCTGCGGACATCCGGCTGCTGCGGGCGGCGATCGCCGAACGCGGCGCGCGGAATCCGCCGCACATCGTCGCCAAGATCGAGAAAATGGAGGCGATCAGCGAGCTGGACGACATCCTGGAAGAGACGGACGCGGTGATGGTGGCCCGCGGCGATCTGGGAGTCGAGGTCGATATCGCCCGCGTGCCGGCACTGCAGAAGCGGATCATCCGACTGTGCAACCAGCACCGCATCCCGGTCATCACGGCGACGCAGATGCTCGACAGCATGCAGGAGAACGAACTGCCCACGCGGGCCGAGGCCAGCGACGTCGCCAACGCAGTGCTCGACGGCAGCGACGCGGTCATGCTCTCGGGCGAAACGGCGATCGGCAAGTATCCGACGGAAGCCGTGGCGATGATGAGCCGCATTGCCCTCGAAGCCGAACGGCTCGTGCGTTCGACTCCCCAAGGCGACTTCGACAGCCTGCCGCACACGCGGGCGACGCTGGTGACCGAAGCCGTCACGCTGGGCGCGGGGGCGGCCGCCGAGCATCTCTCCGCCGATCTGATTGCGATCGCCACCCACACCGGCAAAACGGCTAT
>JAHWKJ010000624.1 GCA_019347905.1 Planctomycetota bacterium | reverse complement strand
CGAACGGCAGCGTGAGCGAGACGCGGATCGTGTCGCCGATGCCGCGGCTGATGAGCTGCTCGAACGCGATGCGGGTCTTGATGATCCCGTCCGGCGGCATGCCGGCTTCGGTGACGCCCAGGTGCAACGGCACGTCCGGGCGTTCCTCGGCGAAGCGGCGATTGACCTCGATCACCTTCCGCGGGTCGCTGTCTTTCAGCGAGACGCAGTACCGTGTGAAGCCCAGCGAATCGAGGAAGGCGCAATGGTCGAAGGCGCTTTCCAGCATCGGCGAGATGGAGTCGTCTTCGTCGTACTTGCCGAGCTTCGCCGGATCGACCGACCCGCAGTTGACGCCCACGCGAATCGCGCAGTCGCTTGTGGCCGCGACGTCCGCGATGAACCGCACCTTCTCCTGCCACGGCTTTTCGCGCTCGTGATGATAGAGGTGCCCGGGGTTGTAGCGGATCTTGTCGACGTGCGGTGCGACGAACTCGGCCAGCCGGTAGTTTTCCTGCAAATCGACCGAAAGGTTGGCCCGCGTGCGGAGGCGGATTTCGGCAAGGGCCTCGGCGTCCTTGCGGCTGTCGACCGCCACACGCACCACGTCGGCCCCGGCCGCCTCGAGCTGCTCGATCTGCCGCACGGTCGCGGCGACGTCCTGCGTCTTGGTGGCCGTCATGCTCTGCACGGCGATCGGATGGCCGGCACCGATCGTAGCGTTTCCGATGCGGACGGGGCGAGTGGGATTGCGAGGCAGTTCCACGGCTGTCTCCGGGCGAAAGGGGTCAGACCCCTTTGCGGACGAGCGATATTGACGGATCAAGACCTTTGACCCGCAAAGGGGTCTGACCCCGTGCGCGCGCGGCTGGCGCGGTCGGCGGTCTGCGTGAATCATAGACCACAGACGGCGCGGCGGACACTGAATGTTGCCCGCTCAAGCCCACGGGCCCGAGCCCGTGGGCGTCTTCCGTTAGGCGCTCACTCGTCCGCAGCCGGCACCGCGTACTGCACGCTGAAGAACTCGCGGGGATCGAGCCAGACGTGCTCGAGGCGAAACCCGGCGCCGGCGGCAATCTCGCGAAAATCGCGCAGTGTGTACTTGTAGGAGTTCTCCGTATGAATCATTTCACCCCGTCGAAAGGAGAAGGCCTCATCGTCAATACGGACGGTCTGATCGCTTCGGGAGACGAGGTGCATCTCGACGCGGCTGCGCCGGCGGTTGAACACCGCCCGGTGCTCGAACTGGTCCAGGTCGAAACTGCCGCCCAGCTCGCGGTTGATCCGCGCCAGCAGATTCAGGTTGAAGTCGCGGGTGACGCCGACGGGATCGTCGTAGGCCGCCTGCAAAACTTCCGCCGATTTCGGGAGGTCGACGCCAATGAGAAGTCCACCGCTCGGCCCCACCAGCCGCCGCATGGAGCGCAGCAGCCGCCGCGCCGCTTGCGGGCCGAAATTGCCGATGGTCGAGCCGGGGAAGTAGGCAATGCGACGGCCCTGGCGGGCCTCGGCCGGAATTGCGAAAGGCCGCGTGAAGTCGGCCGTCACCGGCAGAACCCGCAGATGCGGGAATTCGCGCACAATCTGCGCCGCTGTCGCGTGGAGGTGTTCCTGTGAGATATCGACGGGCACGTAATGGGCGCCGTCCGCAAGCTCCGCGAGCAGCGTGCGCGTCTTCAGGCCATTGCCGCAGCCATACTCGATGAGCGTCGAGCCGGCGCCGATGCGCGCCACCATGTCGCCGGCGTACCGGCGCATGATGTCGAGTTCGGTGCGGGTCAAGTAGTATTCGTCGAGTTCGCAGATCCGCTCGAAGAGCTTCGACCCTCGCTCGTCATAGAAATACTTGCAGGGCAGCGTCTTGCGGACCCGGGACAGGCCTTTCAGCACATCGTCCAAAAACGCGGCCGTCGCGCGCGTGCGGTCTGTGAGGGAGGTCTGGGTCATCCGACACAGGGTAACGCGCCGCCGCCCGCCGGTCATCGCACAGAATCGATTTCTGTGAAATCCTGCTCGCTCGCGTCGGCCGGACCGGCGTTGCAAAGCCTTTGGCCGCTACTAAACTGACGCCAGCGCGAACGTTCGCGCGGCGAAAATGCGTCTTTCCATTGCGGCTGAATCCCCGGCAACCTGCGCACGTTCTACGACTATGCCCCGCTACGAGCCTCGACGCATCGAACCGCGCTGGCAGGCGTTCTGGGACGAGCGGCAGATGTTCCGCACGCCCGATCCCGGCGCTGCCGATGCGCCCGCGGGCGAGAAGCTGTACGTGCTCGATATGTTCCCCTACCCCTCGGGCGAGGGGCTGCACGTGGGGCATCCCGAAGGCTATACGGCGACCGACATCGTCTGCCGCTATCACCGCATGCGCGGACGGCATGTGCTGCACCCCATGGGTTGGGACGCCTTCGGCCTGCCGGCCGAGCAGCACGCGATCCGCACCGGCACGCATCCCCGCGACACGACCTATCGCAACATCGAGAACTTCCGCCGACAGCTCAAAATGCTGGGCTTCAGCTACGACTGGGGCCGCGAGTTCTCCACCACCGATCCCGATTACTTCCGCTGGACGCAGTGGATTTTCCTCGAGCTGTTCGACACGTGGTACGACCGCGACTTCGAATGGACTGATGCGGCCGGCCGGAAGCGCCGCGGCAAAGGACGACCGATCGCGGAACTGCCGATTCCACCGACGATCCGTGAGGAGGGCGACGAAGCCCTCCGCCGTTACCAGGACCGGCATCGCCTGGCGTACCAGCACGAAGCCCCGGTGAACTGGTGCGCCGCGCTGGGGACGGTGCTGGCCAACGAAGAAGTCATTGACGGCAAGAGCGAGCGCGGCGGCCATCCTGTCACCCGCATTCCACTCAGGCAGTGGATGCTGCGGATTACGGCCTATGCTGAGCGGTTGCTCGATGATCTCGACGAAGTCGAGTGGCCGGCGTCGGTGAAGGCCCTGCAGCGAAACTGGATCGGCAGAAGCGAAGGGGCCGAAGTTGATTTCTACATCGGGCCCGACGGGGCGATCGACCTGGAGAAGGGCTTCGAGCAGTGGCAGGCCGTGCGAATGGGCACTGGCTTTCCCGCCGAGCCGGGCGAAGACGGCCGGCGGCAAGGGATCGCCGCTCACGAGGAACTCGCCCGCTCCCACCGAAAAATGTTCGAATTCCATCCGAAAGGAACGAGCGACGGCCTCGAGCGATTTGACCGCCTCGGCTGTCACCTCCGGACCGATGCCGTCGCCGGGCAGGACGGCAATGCGGTAGGTCTTCATGGGGAGGGGCCGATTCGGAGAGGCTTAAAGTAACATGCGCGGACGCGCCAAAGGCGCTTCCGACCGAGACTGATATCATGTCAACCAGGGGTCAGAGGCTCTCTCCGAGGCTCGAGCCCTACGGAGTCGCCCGCAGCCATGTTCGACCGCTACACCGAGAAGGCGCGGCGTGTGATTTTCTTCGCGCGCTACGAAGCCAGCCAGTTCGGAAGCCCCTATATCGAGACGGAGCACCTGCTGCTTGGATTGATCCGCGAAGATAAAGCGCTGGCGAATCGCT
>JAHWKJ010000100.1 GCA_019347905.1 Planctomycetota bacterium | reverse complement strand
CAGCGTCCGCTGGCGGATGCTCTTGGAGGCGATGGTGAGGATGTTCATGAGTGGTCGAGGGTCGAGAGTCGAGGGTCGAGAGCCAGCAGCTAAAAGTCCCTCGCTCATGCGTCGGGCTACCAGAGCGTGAGGCGTCTGCCCCCCGCCTACTGCCTACTGCCTACTGCCTGCTGGCCGCTGGCCTTCGGCCGATTGAACTCGCAGAGCGTCTCGACGCGCTCGAACTGTGCCGCCACGTCGCGGGAGTGCGTGACCAGCAACAGGGCGACGTGTTCGCGGGAGCAGGCGTCGCGAATCAGCTTCAGGATGTTCTCCTGATTGGCGAGATCGACATTGGCCGTGGGCTCATCGGCCAACAGCAGTGTGGGCTGATTGGCCAGCGCCCGGGCGACGGCCACCCGCTGCTGCTCGCCCACCGAAAGCTGCGCCGGGCGGTGCGACAGCCGGTGCGAAAGGCCCACCATGTCGAGCAGGTCGCGGGCGCGGCGGCGGTCGGACCCGCGGCCCGTGAAGCTCATCCCCAGCAGCACGTTTTCCAACGCGGTGAAGGCCGGCAGCAGGTTGAACGTCTGGAACACGAAGCCGATGTGTTGGGCGCGGAAGCGGTCGCGGACGTGCTCCGAGAGCTTCGCGATGTCGGTGCCGGCGACTTCGACCGTGCCGCTGTCGGGCGTGCTGATGCCGGCGATGACGTTGAGCAGCGTTGTTTTTCCGCCGCCGCTTTCGCCGACCAGCACGACCTGCTCGGCGTCGCCGACGCGGAACGCTTCGATGGAAAGCACCTCGAACACGCGTCCGCCCGGCTCGCGGTAGGTTTTTATGACGTGGCGCAGCTCCAGGGCCATCACGTGGTCTCGTCGATGACGTCGCTGCTCTTGAAGCGGACTTCCACCAGTGTGGTCACGCCCCAGCCGGACGGGCCCAGGCCCTTGCGCAAATGGACGCGCCAGATGAGCTCGCCCTGGAGATCTTCGAGACCTTCTTCCGTCGTCGGGATGAACGTCTCGAACTCCTGTCCCGGCTTGAGGCCCCGGTTGATGAACTGGCCCTTGATGTCGAATTCGCCGCTGACCAGATGGTCGTACACCAGCACGCAGTCGCCGCGGCTGCCGTCGTCGCCGAGGCGGCACACGAAGTTGTTCGCGCGGAAGCTCTTGTCCCGCTTGCCGCGGCCGCGCTTGTAGACCAGTTCCTGGCCCAGCGGGGCGAAGGTCTGATCTTCGGAGACATTTTTCAGACGCAGCCAGAGCTTCAGGACGGGGGCCGTGGGCTGCGGCTGATAGTTCGACTCGCCCGTGTAATGCGTGAATTCCAGCGGTCCGCGGGTGACCTTCAGCACTTCGACTTCGAGGTTGCCGAACCGTTGCCGGCGCTCGCCGTCTTCCGCCGCACTCAGCACGTGTCCCGGGGGAAGCGCGACGTCGATCGGGTACAGGCTGACTTGAATATTTCCGGCGGCGTCGCGCTTGGGCACGACATCGGGCAGGCTCTCCAGGGGATGCGGGGGTGCGAGGAACGCCACGTAGAGCAGCGCCAGCGTGACGGCGCTGGCATAGGAGCAGGCCAGCAGAAACCACAGCCGGGGAACCATCGGTTCGCCGCCCCGGCGGCGCGCGGGAGCCACCGCTCCGGCCGGTGCTGCGGTCGCGGCACCTGTAAACGATTCGACGTTCGCGGCAGGCGGGTAATAGTGCGCTTCCAAGGATGCCGCCGAGGGCTCCTCAGGTGCTCCCCAAGGCATGATCGTTTGCGGCGGGGCTTCGATGTCGCCTGCCGGGGGGGCCATGGCGATCTGCTGCTCGACCGGCGCGGCGGACGAAGCCTGCATCGCCGCGACCGTCTCGGGATGCGACGGCGCTTCTGCAAACGGCGGGGCGGCGGCTGGGCTGTCGTCACCGCTGCCAATGTCGCGCGGGGTCGGTGCCGGCGGCTGGGAGGGGACGGGCTGCTGGTGCGACTGGATGGGCGCTCGCTGGTCTGCCGTCGCCGGCACCACCGGAAACGCCGGCGCTTGTGACGGACCGGCAGCGGGACGCTCGCTTTCCGGCGCGGCGGGTGTCGCAAAAGCGACTGGAGGCGTCTCGCTGGTCGCCGGCGCCTCCACGGGCGCCGCTCCGGGTGCCGCAGGACCGTCCGCGATCATGGGCGGGCGGGCGCTTGACGGTTCGCTGAAGTCGGGGAACTCGTTCGGACCGTCTTCCGTTTCAGAGGTCAGCCAGCCGAACGCCGCGCCTGCAGGCGGCTTCTCCGTCGCGGATGGCTGCGACGCGGCCGGGACGCTTGTGGCTCCGGCCGCTACACCGGCCGCCGCGTGCGACTGCGGCGCGAACCTCGACGACTGTTCCGGGGCAGCGGGACGGGCCGCCGGCGCCGCGACCGGTTCCGGCTCCGGGATCTGCAGGTGCTGCTGGCAGTGGGGGCAGGCCACCAGCGTGCCGGGGATGGCCATCAGCCGTCCGTTGCAGCTCGGGCAGGCGACTTCAATCGTCGTCATGTGTTCCATCAATTCGGTCCCATCGGAGACTCGGCGGGCGGCACGCTGGCGGACAGATCCACACCCAGGGGTCAGACCCCGTTGCGGCTCATCCGAAATCCGCGTTCTTGATCGCTCGTCCGCAAAGAGGTCTGACCCCGTCGCCTCGACCCGCTGAAGCGGGTCACTACGAGCGGGTCACGCACGAGCGGCGGCGTGCCAGTCTATTGTGCGGCCGCGATGATCGCATCGCAACCCGGCCGGAGAGCCATGCTCGACGACGATCACCGGCACGCCGGCAGTGCGGGCCGCGATCTCGGCGGGGTTCGTCGCCCGCAGGTTCTGGTCGGCGACCGGCTCGGCTTCGTTGAGCACGATCGCGGCGACCGTCAGGCCGCGCGCTTCCGCCGCTTCGAACGTCAGCAGCGTGTGGTTGATCGTTCCCAGTCCGAGCCGCCCCACGATCACCAGCGGCAGATTGAGGTCCCGGGCGAGATCGGCGACGGTTTCGCTGTCGGTGAGCGGGCACAACAGTCCCCCCACGCCTTCCACCAGCAATAGATCGACGCGGCCGTGCCACCAGTTTGCCGCGGATCGCAGGAGCGCGGCATCAACCGTACGGTGTTCGAGGCGCGCTGCGACGGGCGGCGCCAGCGGGGCACGGAACCGCTGCGGACACACGCGCTCGATGCCGATGTCGGGGGGAAGCATTTCCGCCAGCCGCTCGATGTCGTCCCACACAAGCTCGCCGTCCCGCTCCTGCGCGCCGCTGGCGACGGGCTTAACGACGCCAACCGTCGTGCCGGTTTCTCTCAGCAGTCGCACCAGTTCGACCGTAATCCAGGTCTTGCCGACACCGGTATCCGTTCCGGTGATGAACAGCCCCTGCGGGACGTGTTGCGTTTCGCCCATGGTCTGCTCCCGGGTGTCCCGCACATACGGGATGCGTGTGCGGCTGGTGCGGTTCTATCACATCGACGGAGCCTGCCGATAACGCAGCCCGACGCCGGGACTTGCAGACTCGGCAATTCCCCGAGAATTCGTCGGCGGCTGCGCGGCGTGCTACCATTGCAACAGCGTCCGCCGTTTAGCCGCGACTCGCCAGAGGATTCGCGGGCGTCGGCACGTCGATCGTCGCGCTCCTCGAGCGAGTCGCGGCTAAACTGGAGCCTCGCAACGTGGACTGGCTGCTCGAATTCTGGAACCGGCTCACGCTGTGGGCCGACGCGATCGTCTCCGGCGGTACCGTCGTCGCGCTGGCGGCCGTCTGCCTCGTGCAGTATCTGCTGACGGTCCGCCGCGGGATGGTGCTGCGTCGCGAACGCGAGCAACACGTGCGGAACGTGATGGGCCTCGAAGAACAACTGGCCGAGGCCGAACGCGACCGCTCGCTGACGCGAATCGAGAACTCGATCCTCAAGGAATTCGTCTCCCAGACTGACCTCGACACGGCCATCGGCGTCTTGCTCCGGCGGTTCGTTCCCGATGAGGATGGAGGGTTGGGGGCGTTCCTGCAGAGCAACGGCGGGCGGCTGGAGCTCCGCGCCGCCCGCGGCCTGAGTGCGAAGTCGCGCGAAAGCTTCACGGTCGCTGCCGACGATTGCTCGCGGGCGCTGCGGGAGCGCGTCGTCGTCTGCGAACGAAAGGCCCTGGAGGGCAACCTGACGTGGCAGAGCCTCTCGGGTGAAGACCGCCCGAAGGTCCTCACGCTGTTTCTGATGGCCGTCGGCGACGAGTCGCGCCCGGTGGGCTTCCTCCTTTCAACGTCTCTTTATCCACCGCAGGCGTCGCGCGAAGAGCAACTCGAACTGGTTCGCCGGCTGATGCACAGCCTCGCCGGCACGTTGCGGCAGTCGCAGGAATTCGAGCGGCAGCGTCGGGAGCTGCGGTTCGCGAGCGAAAAGCTGGAGCTGCGAGCCATCGCCGACCGTCGCTTCGCCACACCATTGTCGATGCTGGAAGCCTTCCTCGAAAACCTGGCCCAACGAACGGGCTGCGAGCGGGCGGTGATGGTGCTCTCGGCCAGCGAGAACGACCAGCCACGGCGGGTCATCTCCGGCGGGCGCGACTCCGACATCGGTGCGGCCCGCCTGTGGAGCCAGCACGAAGACCGGCTCATTCAATCCACCGGCGGTGCCGAACGCGCGTTCGACGCCGACGATCTCGAAGTGGCCGGCATCGATTCGCTCATCGGCGGCGCACTGGTCGTCCCGCTGATGTACCAGGCGCGGCCGCTGGGGGCGTTATGTCTTTCAAAGAGGGAGCGGCGGCTTTTCGGCGATGAGGCGCGGCGGCTGGCGCGCTGGGCGGCCGAATACCTCAGCGATCTGCTCGTCCGCGTGCTGAACTACGCCGTCGTCGAGCGGATGGCGCGGCACGACGGGCTGACGGACCTGGCAAACCGCCGCGAGCTCGACCGTCAGCTTCCGCTGGAGCTCGACACGTGCGGTCGCTCGGGCGGTGAATGTTCGCTGGTGCTGCTGGATCTCGACCGCTTCAAGTCGGTCAACGACACGTGGGGCCACCAGGCGGGCGACGCGGTGCTCAAGCAGTTCGCAGAGATCATTCGCGAACGGCTGCACGGGCTGCGCTCCGGCGACCGGGCGTTCGCGGCCCGCTACGGCGGCGAGGAGGTGGCGATCCTGCTGCCGAACATCGGCCGGCCGGGCGCCCTGCGGATCGCCGAGTCGATCCGGCAGGCCGTCGCGGACGCGGCGTTCTGCTGGGAAGGCGGCACGGTGCCGGTGACCGTGAGTGCCGGCGCCGCGACGTTCCCTGCCGATGCGACGACGCCGGAAGCTCTGTTGTCCGCCGCCGACGTGGCGCTGTTCCAGGCCAAGCGCGACGGCCGCAACCGCGTGTGCTGCCCGGCGGAGGGGGGGATGATGACAAGGTGACAAGGTGAGGGGGTGACAAGGTGAACGCTGGCGCGACGACCCGCGCCCCGTGCCGCTCGGAGCTTAATGGCATTCGATCAGCCGTTTGGTCACCTTGTCACCTTGTCACCTTGTCATCCCGTCGCCCCGCGAGCGGCACTTCGAAGTACTCCAGCGCCCATTCCCGCATGTAGCGCACGCGCAGCGGGTCGATGCGGTAGACGATCAATTCGGGATTGTCGAGGCTGCCCAGGTACTGGCGCAACAGCGGATTGGTGTTCCAGATGTCCTCGAGCAGCGGCCGCTCGGTCACGATTGATGCGACGCCCGTGATGCGGACCTGATTGTGGCCGTCGTCGAGGTAGCACAGCTCGACCTTTGGGTTGGCCGCGATCTCAGCCGTCTTGTGGTAGCGGCGCAGATTCGCCACGTAGACCGTGAAGCCGTCGGTCCGCACCGGTGAAACCGGACGCACGCGCGGCTGATCCCCGTCGACGGTGGCGAGATAGGGGAAGCGGTCGGCCTCGACCACGCGGCGGGCCAGCTCGGGAACTTCGGCGGGATCGACCGGTGCAGGCGTCGGCTGCGTCATGCGGCCAGTGTATCGGCGGCTGCAACTTCTTGACACGCCCCGCCCCGGCCAGTACCTTCCGCGGCCGCGCGCTTGTCGAAGGCCGCCGCGCAGGAGACATGGATGTCGCAGGGAACCGCAACCGGCTCAACAGGCGCACTTGCAGGAAGCCCACGGGTTGCAACCCGTGGGCTTTGGGGGGCGCGCGAGGCGTACGTTCGCTGGATTATCTTTGCCTTCGGCGTCGTCGTCGTGCTCGCGCAGTGGGCGCATGTGATCGTGCGGCCGCGGGGGGATTTCAACCTGCACTGGGAGTTCGGCCGCCGACTGGTCGCGGGCGAGATGATCTACTACGGCAGCCTGGACTGTCCGTATCCGCCGTTCTGGGCGCTGGCGCACGCACCGCTGACTGTGCTGCCGATGCCCGCGGCGCAGGTGGTGACGTTCTGGCTGTTCGTGGTAGCGATCGGCGTGCTGTTGTGGGTGCTGGACCGGCTCACGCAGCGCCATCTGCCGCTGGATATGCGCGCGCGGTTCTGGGTGAACACGGCGGCGATCTTTCTGGCGAGCCGGTTCCTCATCCGCGACATGCTGGAGTGCGGCGTCAACCTGGCGCTGGTGGCGCTGTCGTGGCTGGCGGTGTGGCTGTGGACGAAGCGCCGCGAGTGGCTGGGCGGCGGCGTGCTGGGGCTGGCTATCTCGCTGAAGTGTACGCCGGCCTTGTTCCTCGCATGGTTTGTCTGGAAGCGGCAGTGGAAGATGGCGGCCGCGACTTCCCTCGCCGCCGCGATGTTCACCCTCTCGCCGATGCTGCTGATGGGCCCCGCCGCATATGGTCGGGCGATGCAATACTGGGGCACGATGGCGCTCGCAGGCGCCTCGGACGACCCGGCCCATGGCGTGCTGGGCGAGGAACCGCTCCAGAACATGTCGCTGCGGGCGGCGCTGGGGCGGCTGCTGGTGACGCTGCCGGCGGGGCATCAGGCGCGGGTGCATCATCCGCTGTACATCGACCTCCTGAACCTGCCGCCGCACATCGCCGGCGCCATCGTCAAAGGACTGATGCTGCTGTTGCTGGGGGCGGTCGCGTGGCGGTTCC
This sequence comes from Planctomycetota bacterium, assembly GCA_019347905.1. Classification (GTDB taxonomy): domain Bacteria; phylum Planctomycetota; class Planctomycetia; order Planctomycetales; family Planctomycetaceae; genus JAHWKJ01. The sequence goes on along the minus strand of JAHWKJ010000100.1, from coordinate 7,040 downwards.
GGAATCGGATCGAAGATCGCGGCGAGATGCGCGTGTACTGGGAGTGCGCGGCGGTGTCGGTGCTGATTCTGCTGTACTCCCCGATTACGTGGGGACAACATTGCGTCGGTGTGTTGCCGGCGTTCTACCTGTTGTCGCGCACGTTCGCCTGCGGCGGCGCGCTGCCGCGCAGAACGTGGGCGGTTGTCGGCGCCTACGCGCTCGTCATTCTGGTGCTCAATCGCAGCGTGCTGGGCCAGCAGCTCACGTGGCTGATCGACAGCTATCGTATTCCCACGTGGTGCCTGGCGGGAATGCTGGGGCTGGTCGTCATGCACGACTCAGGCCGGACTTCCGACGAGTGTGGCGGACGAGGACCACTCCGCCGAAAAGCGCCGCTAACGCGAGCAGCGTAATCGCCGCGGCGGCGCTCAGCGCGGCCGTCTGCAGAAGCGCGCCCGCCGCAGCCAGCGCACCCAGCAGCAGTAGTCCGGCGCTGAACTTCCACGCCATCAGCAGTTCGACGAACAACAGGCCCAGCACCGCCCACAACAGTCCGCGGGTGAGTCCGCCGCGTTCGGGCGTGGTCGCCACCCGCTGGCGATCGAGGTCCTGCCAGCCGGTCTTCAACTCGAAATCGAGATCGTTCATGAGGCCCCCCTCCAGATCGGCGGCGGTGGCGCGGCTCAGGTCGCTCTCGCGGGTATCGACATTGGCGGCGAACCACTCGGTGCGGGACAGTGGCCGGCCCAATTCGACCCGGTACAGCCCGCGGTCGCCGGTCTCCTCATAACGCAGCCGGGCGAGGCCGTCGTCTTCGGCCAGCCGCACGGTCTTTTCGGAGCCATCGGGCCGCGCAACCGTCGCCTGCACATCGAACGCCCGTGTGGGGAACGACTCGACGATCGGCTCGCCCACCTGAAGCTGCCGGTCCGCCCAGCGGCCTGAGACGGCAAAACGCACCGTCTCGTGCGCCAGGGGCGCGAAACTCGCCTGCATCGGCCATGGACCCCAGCGGTTGTCGGCCGAAGTCGTCACCAGCACCACTCGGCCGCGGCCGCGCGTGTCGGTGATGATGGCGGGGTCTCCAGTCGGCTGATAGCGCACGGCGATGCGGGCCGGGCTGTCCTGGGGCACCTCGGCGCGGATGTATTCCAGAACCAGCGTGGCATCGAGGCCCGCGGCGGGATTGCCTTCGAACTTCTCGACGATCGGGTGGTCGAGCGGGGCGGCGTCGAAGTGAAAGATGTCCGTCTCGGCCGGATTGGAGTTCTCCGCGTTGCCTCGCCGGCCGTTGAGCTTCGCCGGCAACAGGCCCTGGCCGTCGCGGTACAATAGCCGATTGTAGTTCTCGACGTTCACCTGGTCGCCCAACACGACCACGAGACCGCCGCCGCTTTCGACCCAGCCGTTCAGCAATTCCGCTTCGCGGTCGGTGAACAGCGCCACGTTGGTCAGCACGATGCAGTCGTAGAGACTGAGATCCGTCGCGGCCAACTCGCCGTCGCGAATGACGCGCGGCTGCGTGACCCCGCGCCAGCGCTGCCGCTGCGTGGACGGAGCGAGCACGGTTTCGAGATAGAAGGTGGCGTTTTCGGCGGAACGTCCGCCCGGCCGGCCGTTGACCAACAGCACGTTGAGCTGATCGCGCACCGGCAGCACAAGCCAGCGGCGATCGTCGGCGGCGAGCGAATCGCCCGCCAGCCGCACTTCCAGCCGATGTTCTCCGCTCGATTCGAACGTGTAGGTGAAGTCGACCGGGGCCTCAGTGCCGGGCGGGACGGAGACCTTCGCCGTCCCCGCCAGGCGATCGTCGACGCGCAGCTCGACCTGCTGCTCGCTCAAGAGCGCGCCGCCGAAGTTCCGCACAGACGCATGCAAGGTGACGGGCCGCCCCGTGGTGATGAACGGCTCGTCGGCGACGAAGCTGGTGAGAGCGGCGTTCGGCGACGGATCGCTGCCCACGTCGAGCACGACCACGCCGGCCAGCTTGTCGATCTGCCCCATCGCCCGCCGCAGCCGCGCCTGCGCCGCGGCATCGGCCGGGGACCAGCTCTGCCGCTGCAGGTCACTGATGATGTACACGTCCTTCTGCTCGATGTCGGGGGCCTCCGTCCGCAGGAGGTCAACGGCCGCTTCCAGGGCCGTCGCCAGGTCGCCGCGCTCGTCGGTCGGGCGAAGCTGGTCGATCTCTTCGAGCACCTGGCTTCTCTGGAACGAGGCGCGGCGGACGATCGTCGGCGGGCGATTGCCGGCGACTGCCAGCAGGTTGAACGCATCGCCCTGGCTCGCCTCATCGACAATGGCCCGCGCCGCCGCCCGCGCCCGTTCGAACCGGCTGAACTCCGCCGGCCGGTATCCCATGCTGAACGAGGCGTCGACAACGATGACCCGGTGCATCGGCACATCCGCCTGCCACACCGTCCCGAGCGCCTCGACGTAGGGCTGCGCGAGCGCCAGCGCCAGCAGGAGGAGAATGGCCGTGCGCACCGCCAGCAGAATGAGCTGCTCCAGCCGCAGCCGCCGCGCATTGCGGCGGATGGCCGCCATCAGAAACCGCATCGCGGCCCAGTCGGTCGTCTTGTACTGCCGCTTGTGCAAGAGGTGAATGACGATGGGAATCCCCCCCAGCACCAGTCCCCCGAGCAGCCAGGGACTGGCGAAGCCGAACGCAATGAGGGGGTGCACAGACATCAGCGGGTGAGTGGGAAGTCGCGGTGAGCGACGGTGTGGAGCGGTCGCTGTCGTTCATACAGCATTCTCGCGGTCGACGGTTGCGGCGGCAACCGGTCGCTTTCGATCGACCGCGACGAGACTTCATGGATCGAGTATCATGAGCGGTGATCCACACACTCCGCGAGCACGTGTTTCACGACCGCAATGACATCCGAACGTTTCGATCAACTTCTAGGCGCCTTGGGCGAACGCAGGCCGTTTCATCCGTTCACGGTGGAGCTCATTGGCGGACATCAATTCGAGGTCGATCGTCCGCAGGCGATGGTCGTCCGCGATGGCATGGCCGTCTTTCTGCGGCCGGGAGGTGTGCCAGTCTGGTTCGACCACGAGAGCGTTACGCAAATCGTGGCCGACATCGCCGACGCGTCCAGATGATCCGGCCAGCGGTCGAGACTGCCCATGAACCGTCCGTTGATTATCCCGCTGGACACGACGCCGGACGCCGCCCGCGTCTATTTCGACACGCTGCGCAAGCTCGGCCCCGAGCGGCGGGGGGCAATGGTGTCTTCACTCAGCAAGTCGCTCCGGCAACGAGTCGAGGCGGGAGTGCGAGGGCGGCATCCGGATTACGACGAAGACGCCGTGCGGCGGGCCGTTGCCCGAATTCTGCTGGGTGAGCAGCTTTTTGCCGAGTGCTTTCCTGGCTGCACGATTTCGCCATGACTGAAGCATGAGGCGTTTTGACGTGTCGCGTCCTGCCGAAATCTCCCGTGCCGCCCAATCGACGGCTGGAGTCACTGCGGCGAGTGCGAGCGGGCTGTCGAAGCTGCGCTGGCTGCTCGCGGCGGCCGTCGTCGCGGGAGTGGCGATTGCCGCGGCCGCATTCCTCACGTTCGGCTCCGCAGAGGGACCGCGCGAGAGGCCACCGGCAAACCCGCTCGACGCTTCGCGCGCCTTCGGTTACCTCGTCGAAATCTGCCGGCTCGGGCCGCGGCCGAGCGGCTCTGAGGGCATGGAGAAACAACAGGAAGTACTCGTCGCCCATTTCGAGAAGCACGGCGCGCAGGTGCGGCTGCAGGAGTTCGATGCCGCCCATCCACTCAACGGGCAGCCCGTCCGCATGCGGAACCTCATCGCGAGCTGGCATCCCGAGGCAGAGCGCCGCGTCCTGTTGTGCTGCCATTACGATACGCGGCCCTGGCCCGATCTCGATCCCGTCAATCCGCGCGGCACGTTTGTGGGCGCCAACGACGGCGGCAGCGGGGTCGCCCTGTTCATGGAGCTGGCTCACCACCTGCCGAAGTTGAAGCTGCCCTTCGGCGTCGACTTTGTCCTGTTCGACGGCGAAGAGCTGGTTTACGGCGACCGCGGCGAATACTTCCTCGGCTCGAAGCACTTCGCCAACGAGTACGCGCTCGATCCGCCGAAGCATCGCTACGTGTGCGGCGTGCTGGTCGACATGGTGGGCGACAAGCAGCTCAACCTCTACAAGGAAGCCAACAGCCTGAAGTACGCCCCCGACGTCACCAACAGCGTGTGGCGCACCGCCCGCCGGCTGGACGTAGACGAATTCATTGGCCGTCGGCGGCACGAAATTCAGGACGACCACCTGCCGCTCAACCAGATCGCCCGCATCCCCACCTGCGACGTGATCGACTTCGACTACGGTCCGCAGTATTCACCGCACTGGCACACGACCCGCGACGTGCCGGAGAACTGCTCGGGTGAGAGCCTGGCGAAGGTGGGGTACGTGTTGCTGGAGTGGCTCGCCGAGGATGTGCCGGTCGGAAAATCCGAATGACCGTTTAGCCGCGTCCCAGCGGGACGCGCGCGGGGTCGCGCGTCCCGCTGGGACGCGGCTAAACGCGGGCTTCGTCATTCGTCATTTGCGGAAAGCAGTTTCCGCAACGCTTCCTCGGCGGCGCGGCGGACGTGCGGGCGGTCGTCCTCGAGCAACCGCTCCAGCGGGACGATCGCCGGGCGGGCTGCGGGGCCGAGTTCCAGCAGCAGGCGGTAAGCCCGCACGCGGATCTGCCGTGCCGGATTCGTCAGCCCCTCGACCAGCGACGGGAGCACGGCTGACGCGTCGCCGGTGAGCCGCCACAGCGCTTCGGCCGCCGCGATGCGGACGCGGGCGTCGGGATCGTCGAGAGCGGTGTCGAGCAGTTCGGCGTCGCCATCGGTTTCGGCCATCGGCTCGATGCGTCCGATGGCCTCGATCGCCCGCCAGCGAACTTCGGCGTCGTCGTATTCGGCCAATTCGCGCAACACCGGCAACGCGGCCGGGCCGATGGCTGCGAGCGCGCTGGCCGCAGCGTCGCGCACCGCCGGCGATTCATCGGTCCCCAGCGCATCGACCAGTCGCTCGATCGCCGGTGCGGCTGCCGCGCCGATGGCGCCCAGCGCGGCGGCGGCCTTGCGGCGGATGCTCTCGCTGGAATCTCCGAGCGCCCGCATCAGGTGCGGCACCGCGACGCGGGCTTCGTGTCCCAGGAGTACGAGTGCGTCGGCGGCCGCTTCGCGCAAGAGTTGCCGCCGCGTTGTGTCTTCCGGCGTCGCCCCGCGCGGATGGCGGGTGAACGCCTTGACGACGGCGGGAATCGCCTCCGGATGCGCGCCGCCGATCGACGCGAGGGCCTCCAGGGCGGCCAACCGCTCGCCGGGCGCGGCCGCATCGTCCTCCAGCAGTCGCACAAGGTCGGGTGTCGCGGGTGCGGCCGCCGGGCCGAATAGCGCGAGGGCCTGAGCCGCCCAGCGTCGTGGGGACACACCGGAATCCTTGGAGCCGACGTCGCGCTTCGCCGCAACCAGTCCGGTAAGCGCCGGCACGGCTTCGGCTGCCGCAGGTCCGATACGGCCAAGTACGAGGGCGGCCTGCCGCCGCGTGTGCCACGGCACATCGGCATCGCGCACCAGCGCCACGAGCGCGGGGACCGACTCGGCCGCCTGCGGCACCTCGGTGCCGAAGTCCTTGAACCGGCGTTGCCACTCCTTGAAGCCCAGTTCGCCGTACGTCCGTTTCTCAATCGGCAGCTTTTCGTCCAGCTTCGCGTTGGCGGGCTTCGCAGACGACGAAACATCCTCAACGGAGGGTCCCGGCCGGAGCCGCCGAGTCGTAGGGGCAGGCAGCGCAGAGGGTTCTTCGCTGCCTTCGCAGCCGCAGAGGCTCACGGCCAGTGCCGCCGCAGCAATCAGCCGGTAAACGTGCGGACGCGGGTTCGCGTTTCGGCGGAAGGGCATGTCCGCCAGTATACTCGCGGTCGTGCCGGACGGCGACCCGCGACGGGCGTCGTGCGAATTTCGGCAGACTGGGCTGCCCCGGCGGAAATGAATCATCCGAAAGTGTTGGAGCGGCCCGTCCGGTCGTGCCGATTTTTACGTTTGTATGGGCAGGGACGCCCTACCGCCGCTCGCGCGCCGCGCCGGCCGTTCCGCCGCCAGATCGGGATCGATTCGGAGCCGGCCGTGGTGAAACTCTCGACAATCGCGGTCGCCTGGGCACTGGCCATGGCCGTCGCGCTACCCACGGCCTCCGCTCAGGAAGTGCTGCATCCGTGGGAGGAGTACGACGAGACGGGCTTCTACTTCGGCACGCGGACCGGACTGAACCTTGTTTTTGAACAGACCGCTTCCGGACCGTTCATCAAGGACGAAATCGACTACAAGAACGCCCTCTCATTCGGCGCCGCGATCGGGTACGACTTCGACCGCACCGAATATGGCCGCCTGCGGCTCGAAGGCGAGTTTTTCTACCGGAACAATGAGGTCGAAGAGATCATCTCGAACGCGGTGATCCAGGATCCGGGCGGCGAGACGATCACCTATGCCGCCATGTTCAATGCTTATCTCGATTCCGACCGCTATTACGAGCTGGACTGGGGGCCGATCCACACCGACGTGACGCCGTACGTGGGGGCCGGTGCCGGTCTGGTGGTCGTCGATCAGGCGATCCGCTTCGCCGATGTGCGGTTTTCGGACACGGACACCGTGTTGGGTCTTCAGGGCATGGGTGGCGTGAGCATGCGGATCGTGGACGGCGTGGATTTCTTCACCGAACTGCGGCTCTTGCTGACGACCGGTCCCACCATGGATCGCAGCGGAATGCCCGTGATGGGGCCGGCAGTGCGGGTCGACGGAGAGTACGACGCGTTCACCCTGCTGGCGGGGGTGCGGGTCAATCTGAGGTAGTGATCTGTCAACGCTCAGAATTCGGGTTGTGAAATCAGCCGTTGGGCGCTAGCCCCCGGTTCCTGCCGTGCGAACCGGACGCTAGTGCGTGCCGGCTGATCTGAAGCGGCGAAGGAGTCGGGGAAATCGTGACGGTTGTGCCAGCGACGGCCGAACATCGGAAGGACACGTTGGGCGTTTTTCATTGTGTGGCAGTC
>JAHWKJ010000623.1 GCA_019347905.1 Planctomycetota bacterium | reverse complement strand
CTTGTTCGATCAGCTTCGGATTCCCTACGCCACTTGCGAGGGCGAGCTGTTACTGCTGGGAGAAGCCGCGGGCGAGTACGGCCGGGTGTTCCAGACGCTGCCCCTGGCTGTGCTTCCCGAAGGACGTCTGCCGGAAAACGACCCGCCGGCGCGGCAGATCGCCGCTTCGATGGTGGAAGCCGTCTTTCCGCTGCCGCGGGAGCCGCACGAACTGTGCTGCCTGACCGTGCCCGGCGACGGCTCGTTCGAGAGTGCGGAAGTGCAGTTCTTCACGCGCCTGGTGCGGCTGCAGGGATTTACGCCGCTGGTGCTGCCGGCGGGACTGGCGGTTGTGCTGGCGGAACTGGGTCGCGACGGCTTCACCGGCATCGGCATCTCGCTGGGGGCCGCATCGTGCCGCATCAGCATTGCGCATCGCGGCCTCGAACTCGCCAGCGCGTCGGTGCTCCGCGGCGGCGACTGGATCGACGCCGAGGTCGCCCGCGGCGAAGGCTTGTATGTCTGGGATCCGCGGGGCACGAAGCACCTTGACACATCCTCCGCCGCCGCGTGGAAAGAAACGTGCGGTGAGTCACTCATCGCCCCCACGAGCGACCGCGGCCGCAGGCTGGCGGACGCTTACCGTCAGCTTCTGCACGACGCGCTGACGGAACTGTCGCTCGCCTGCCGCCGCCGGCCGCTGGTCGCGGAGTTGCCGCAGCCTTTGCCGGTTGCTGTCGCGGGCGGTGCGGCGCTGGCGACCGGGTTCGGCGAATTGCTGACAGAAGCGTTCGCCGCTGTGGACCTGCCGTTCGACACGCAGCCGCCGCGAATTGCTGCGGGCGAGTACACCGTCGCCCGCGGGTGCCTGATCGGCGGCGAACTGGAAGCCGACTGCGACCCCGGCCTGCGTTCTGCGGCGTAGGTTACCGCCGTAGCAGCAAGCTGCCAGCTTGCCCTCTTTGCGGTTCGCCACAAGCGACCGGCCGTCTCTGCGGCGGTTCGTCACAAGCTGGCAGCTTGTGACTACGGCAACCGGTGGGCTTGCCTCATCGCCTGAGCCGCTGCGGGTGCCGGCGCGGCGCGAACAGGCTGGCGGCGATGAAGCCGAACGTGAGCAGCCCCGCACCGCCGCCGACAAAACCGACCACGTTGTCGTCGCCGGTGACCAGCCAACTCAGGCCGGCGGCCGACAAGCCGACGCCCAGGCCGCACAGCAGCGCCGCAAAGAACCGCGTCCAGCGGTAGCCGGGGACGGAACCCAGCCAGCTCACCAGCAGAAAGCTCGCGGTGAGGCAGCCCACGCCGCCCGCGCAGAAGCCGGCAATGTCTTCATACCAGCGGCCACCGATCCTCATCGGCAGCAGCATTCCGGCCGTTGCCAGACCGGCGCCGAGGCCGGTAAACAGCGCCGTAAACAGCCGGAGGAAAACCCACTGGTGCAAGGGTGCAATCGAGCGGTAGCCGATGATGCCCGCCGTCACCAGTCCGCCGCCGAACCCGAGAAACAGCGCAATCTCGTCGTCCCCATCGAGCATGATGAACACCCCGCCGCCCAACAGCCCCACGCCCAAGCCGCAGAAGAGCGACGAAAACACCCGCAGCACGGGCGAGCGTGGGTTGAACATAAGGAAGCGGTTGATCACGAGGGCGGCGATGCCCAATCCGGACCCCACTCCTATGAGTGTCGCGGTCTCGTCATCTTTGAACAGCCACAGCGACAAACCCGCCACCAGCAGCCCCGAACCCAGCCCCGCCACGAGCGACACGAGCACCGCACCGACGGTCGTCAGGCCTGCCTCTGCCCGCGTCGACCACGTCGGGGCGGCCGCGCGATTCGGAGCCGGCGCGACGGCCGGCGCATCTTCGCTCCAGCGCACCGTCTCGCCCATGTGCACGGGCTCCTCGGCCGGCGGCGAATCCGGCAGGCCCTTCCAAAGCTTCTGGATAAACTCGAACGGCGCTTCCATCATGCCCGAAACGCCCGGCCGCGAGGCGTAGCTGTCGTAGCCCGGCCAGGGCGGCTGCTCGGGTTCGCCGGCCGAGTTCTCCGCGTCCACCAGCCGCACCTTCAGATCCGACAGCACCGCGCCGAGCGAGCCGTAGCGATCCGCGGGGTTCTTCGCCAGCATGCGGCCCACAATGCCGCGGAACGCCGGCGGCAGCGGCTCCAGGTTGGGCGAGGCGGTCAGGTGCTTCATCAGGCTTTCGGCGGGCGTCTCGCCGTCGAAGGGGACTTTGCCGGTGAGCATCTCGTAGAGCATGATGCCCACGGCGTACACGTCGACTTCGCGTCCGTAGCGTCCGCCGCCGACTTCCGGGGCCATGTAGTGCATGGTGCCGACGCTCTGCGTCTGAGCGCTGCGCTTGCTGGCGGTGATGAACTTGGCGAGGCCGTAATCGCCCACCTTGACCGTTCCGCGGTCGTCGAAGACGTTTCCCGGCTTGAGGTCGCGATGCACGATGCCCGCCTGATGCAGGTGCTCGACGGCGGCGGAGATGCCCTCGAACCAGCGCATCGCTTCCGGGGCCGGCAGTCCCTCCGGATGCTCATCGAGCACGTCGGCCAGCGTCGGCCCCTGAACGTACTCCATGATGATCCACTGGCGACCGTCGTCGTCGCCCTTCACGTCGTAGATCGTCACCAGGTTGTGATGTTTGAGGTTGAGGCAGTGTCCGACCCCGCGCAGCTCCACATCCATGAACCGCTGCACCAGCTTGAGCGCAACATCTTTGCCGCCGGCGCTGCGGGCGTGATAGACATCGCCGAACCCGCCGTGCCCGAGCGGGCCCTCGATGGTGTAACCATCCACGGCCCGATCGCCGTGTTGGAAGGTGTAGGTGTTCATGGTTCCGCCCTGCGGAAAGAACGGGCGTTCGCGGCCCGGTCAGAATGTTTCGATCTGCGAAAGAGTACCCACAGTCTCGTTTCAGCCGCGGGAGCGGCAACAGACCGTAGCCCACGGCGCCAGCCGTGGGGACGGATGCGATTCAACATCGTCCTGAGCCGCGGCAGCGGCGACAGAGTCATCCCTGCGATCTGCCGCCCCTCCCGGGGCTGTCCGTTTCGCGATTCGTCTTACCCACGGCTCGCGCCGTGGGCTACGGTCTTTCGCCGCTCCCGCGGCTGTTTCACTATTCGATATCCTCGGGCTGCTTCGCTTCCGTCGTCCCCTTCGGCGGCGTAATCTCCACGTCGCCGACGATCTGGTCGAACGTTATCTGGAATAGGTCCCAGTTTTCCTCTGTGCTGTAACCGATCAACGAGAGGCCAAACTCTCCGCGCACGATCGTGTGTCGCGTGGCCCGGAGCTGCCCCTGGCCGTTCCAGTCGCCGAGGGCGTACTCGCCGCCTGAGGCAGTGCCGGAATCCGGCCCTTCGACAACCTCTGTATCAGGAAACACGTCGTCGAAGTTGAAACCGCCGATCATCTGTTCGGTCATTTGCGTGTGAATCTCCGCGACCCACCCTTTCGGGCGCGGCGGCGGCGGAATCAGCTCCGGAGGCACCTGCCGCACGTGGATGCCGGCTTCGCGGTCGACGCTCTCGAAATTGACCCACAGCGA
>JAHWKJ010000099.1 GCA_019347905.1 Planctomycetota bacterium | reverse complement strand
CGGCTGGTCCTGGTTCCGCGGCACAAGGAGCGCTTCGAGGATGTCGCGCGGCTGATCGAGGCACGCGGCCTGCCGCTCGTGCGGCGCAGCGGGAAGTCTCGGGAGCCGGCGCAAAGAGACGAACATCGAACATCGAACATCGAACATCGAATGTCGAACGGAGAGCATCGCGATTCGCCATCCTCCATCCTCCATCCTCCATCCTCCCCTCCGCCCCCGGTCTGCCTGCTCGACACGCTCGGAGAGCTCGGCGCCTGCTGGGGACTGGCCGACGTGGCCTTCGTCGGGGGAAGCCTGACGCGCCGCGGCGGCCAAAACATGATCGAGCCTGCCGCCTACGGGGCCGCATTGCTGTTCGGCCCCAACACATGGAACTTCCGCGACGTGGTCGAGCGGTTATTGTCCGAGGATGCCGCCCGCGTCGTCACGAATGCCGACGAGCTGACGCACGCAGTCCGCACGCTGCTTTTGGACCCGCACGCCGCCCGTCAACAGGGAGATCGGGCTTGCGCGTTAGTTCGCTCGCAGCAGGGCGCCGCCGAGCGGACCGTGCAGCTCATCCTCGACGTCCTCCCGGATGCAGGCGGGCCGGTAGTAGGCAGCGAGAAGCGTGCAGCATAGAAGCGGCTCGCGACGTAATCGGTGGCTTGAAACCCACCTCACACGTCGTCTTGGTCCAGCAGAGAGCCGATGGTCTCCCGTTTATCGAAGGCCACGCTGGCAGGCGCTAAGTGAGCGCAGGCACCCCAACGCGTTCGAGGAGTTCAACGCCGAGCAAGTTCTTCAGCGGCAGCAGGCGATTCGGAAGAACAGTCTCGAGCACGAGGACAGCGCGAGCGCAGGCCGGGAGGCCCTGCGACGCCTGGTACGCCTCGATCAAGGCCCGATACTTCACGCATTGAAAGAATCCACGCACGATGTCCGATTCGGGCGAAAGCCTTGACTTGACCTCAGCCGCAATCCATTCGTGCCGTCCCTTGAACAGAACGTCGATACTGTCTCCCGACGGCAGGGCGTACTCCATCTGCCCGGTGATACCTGTAGGCAACTGGAGCAATTGAGGGCTCCGAGCGACATGCTCCTTGAGCCGCCGATGCTCGTCGCTTTCCGGCCCGGCTCGAAAACGCGAGGCCTGCGCAAGAAGCTTCCGAAACTCGATGGCGGCTGGTTCAAGTCCGAGCGCGTCCAAGATCTCTGGCCATCGGGAGAAGGCGAACACCCTGCTCAACTCAAATCCGACGATTCGCCGTTGCTGCGCCTTAGGCAGCCTTCGGAAGTTCACCGTATCGCTGATGAACCAGCCCACGCCTTCTCCGGGCAAGCCAGTGTGCTTGTTGACGACGAGGCATTGAATGGGCGGGATTTCCTCGTGCCATTGTTTCGAGAGCCTTTTGAGTGATTGACCAATGCTGCCCAAAACAGCATTCAGATTTCGCGGATTGGGCATCCCCAGTTCAGTAGCCAGCTCTCCATATTGAAGCGTCGAGCCGGCCTGCGCTTGGCGCACAAGGATTGGCAATGCTGCCCGCGCGCGCTGCTGGTAGAGTTTGTCGCCGTCAATTGGCCGAGCAATCTGTGCCGTTTCCACTGCAATTCCTCGAGATTGCCGAGTCGTGGAGGACACCCACTATTGCCCACGAGTCACCTGTTCGACGGTGCCGGCCCGCTCGTCCACCAGGACGATTAAGTCGCCGCCTCGCCGATTGACGTAGTCCCGTGGGCCGTAGTTGACCCGCCAACGGATTCCTGCGGGGCCGGTCTCCTCGGCGATAGTGACGAGGCAGGTCGTTGGATCGGCGCCGTGTGCGTAGGCCGCCTCATTGGCCAAAGCCATAGCCCGCGCGACGGACATGACCAGCTCGTCCTGCTGCATCTCTTCAAGCGTGAGCATTGCCATGCGATAACCTCCGTCGGTCGAGCCGCCGTAGTTGCATTCGTGCCGGATCAGGTGATGTTCAAAAGCGTTCGCGCATCGCCTACAACATCCACCTCGCCGGACTTACGGATCCGGTAAACCCGCTCAATCCATTATCGGCGTCGGCCGCGACAATGCCAGCGACCCGCGCTGCGTCACGCGAACCACCAGCCGGCTGCTTCTTGAATTGTCGGGGGCGGTCGCTTCCAATGGGCTTCAGTGTCGGCTGGAGCCGAGCACGATGGCGGTCCCGAATGCGATGGAGCAGTTCGGGGGGGACCATCAACGACTCTTGCGTGAAGCGAGCAATCAATGGCCAGCCGCCCTGTCTGTTCGATTCTGGCGCTCACTGTCGTGGCCGTGGCGAGTTCACCCCAGGCGCCGGCGGCGGAGCGGATGGTACGGCCGAACGTCTTGTTTATCCTGGTCGACGATCTGCGCAGGGACGACCTCGGCTGTGCCGGCCATCCGTTTGTCGAGACGCCGCAGATCGACCGCCTGGCCCGGGAGGGGGTGCGGTTCGACAACGCGTTTACGGTGGCGCCGCTGTGCTCGCCGAGCCGCGCTTCGATTCTGACTGGACTCTATCCGCACGCGCATGGCATCACCGACAACACCGACCGCAGCGAGCAAAGCCATCGGCTGGCCACGTTTCCGCAGGCGTTCCAGGCGAGCGGTTACGAGACGGCGTTCATCGGCAAGTGGCACATGGGGAACGACGACAGCCGCCGGCCGGGCTTCGACGAGTGGGTGTGCCTGAAAGGACAGGGCTCGACATTCGATCCCACGCTCAACGTCAACGGCACGCCGACGGAAGAACGCGGCTACGTCACCGACGTTCTCACCGAGCATGCCGTCGCGTTTCTGCGAAAGCGGCGCGAGAAGCCGTTCCTGCTGTTTCTGGCGCACAAGGCCCTGCATCCGGAGCTGACGCAGTTCGACGACGGCAGCATCTCCGACCCAAGTGCGGCAAGGTTCATCCCGGCGAAGCGGCACGAGAAGCTGTATGCCGATCGCGAGATTCCCCGCCGGCCGAATATCCGCGACACGCTCGAGGGGAAGCCCGCCTTGGCACGCAAAGTCGCGAACCTGCCGCCTCTCGGCCCCAAGACCGGCACGAGTGACGAGACGATCCGCGATCGGCTGCGGATGCTGGCGGCGGTCGACGAGAGCACCGGCCGGCTGCTGAAGGCGCTCCAGGAGAGTCGGCAGTTGGAGCACACGGCCGTGGTCTTCACCAGCGACCACGGCTACTTCTACGGCGAGCACGGCCTGAGCGTCGAGCGACGCCTGGCGTACGAAGAGACGATCCGCATCCCGCTGCTCGTCCGATATCCGCCGCTGATCGCGGCCGGCAGCAGGCGGAAGCAGCTTGTGCTAACGCTGGACTTTGCGCCCACGCTGCTCGATCTGGCCGGCCTCACGGTCGGCGAGAATCTGCACGGGAAGTCTTTGCTCCCGCTGTTTCAAGACGAAACGAGAGAGCTCCGGCGGTCGTTTCTCATCGAGTACTATTCCGACCGCGTCTTTCCGCGGATCGAGAACATGGGCTACCAGGCGGTGCGCAGCGGGCGCTGGAAGTACATCCGCTACACGGACCTGGCCGGCATGGACGAGCTGTACGACCTCCAGACGGATCCCTACGAGCTGCACAACGTCATCGCTGCACCCGCCGCAGAGTCGGCTCTCCGGGACATGCAGAGCGAGCTCAAACGGCTGTTCGAGGCGGCACGCTGATCGACGACTTCGCCAGACCGCCGTTTCAGGCGCCGCGGTGCTGCATGCGTCGTGACTCTCACAGAGTCAGCTCGTCGACGTATTCCAGCCGGCGGGACGGATAGGCGAGAATGTGCGGCTCCGGAAGCTCCTCGTGCGGCGGATGCACGGCGTGCGTGCGGCCCGGCTCCAGCGGCACGAAACGCGGCGGAATGCGGCCCAGGGTCTCTTCGGCGTACTCGCACAGTTCGCTGTCGCGCGAACGCATCTCGTCGAGCACGATCGGGTGCCAGTTCGCCCCGCGCTGGTCGGAGGCGACGTAATTCCGCCGCGCCCAGCGCCGCAGCCGCAGTTCCTGGATGGGGTCGACGGTGTTTTCGAGCCGGTGCGTCACGGTTGTCTCCGCAGGCTGTGCCCAAAAAAGGGGACTGTCCCCCGAAACGTTGGGCTCAGCAGATGTTAGCGCCTCCAGCAGGAAGGGGACTGTCCCCTTTTTTGGGCAGGCATTGGCAGGCAGGGCGTTCAACGGGTCCGCGGGTGATGGTCGCGGCACATCTGGTCGGGCTTCCGCAGGTAGTACGAGGGGCCGTACTCGGTTTCGTGATGGCTGAGCACGTAGGGGTCGTAATCCATCCGGTAGCAGGTGAACGGCCGGGCCAGCAGGTTGCCGTAACCGCGTGGCCGCCAAGGCAGGGGCTGCGTGCACCGCTGCCACGCCTTCAGGCCGAACGCCTTGGGGCGGTACCAGCCGCCGTACCGCTCCATCGAACGGTCGTAGTGGGGATGTCCGACGCTCGGCTCTTCGGGCCCGCCGGTGTGTGGGCGATCGGCCCAGGGCGTGTGCGGGAAGGGACTGGCTGGTTCAGGAAAGAACGCTGCCGGCGGAGACATCATAAAGCCGGGCGAGCTCTCGATCGCCGGCACGTCCGCGTCGCCGGATGGAACATTCGGCTCCGCCGCCCTCGACGAGGCGGCGCCAAACACAAAGGCGGTCATTAACGTTCCACGCAGAAAATCGCTCCAACCGAACCCGAGCATGGCAGGCGTCCTTCCCGGTAATTCTGTCTGTTCCGCCGCGAGCGTCCTTCGTGACGCGGCGGCTCCCTGTAGTTATCGCCGCATGAAGGCCGCGGCATTCACCGCGCGCGAGGCGAAGCGGCGGCGCAGAGCGAATCTTTGCGGCGGCGTCCCGCGCGACGCGACCAGCCGGTTCCGGCCGCAGGCCTCGCAAAACCGCTGCCGCAGGCGTGTCCGGCCTTAGCGGAGCCTCAGGCGATAGCAGGCGGCTTCGCGGGCGTTGCGCAGAAGCGCGTACGGGGCGGCGAACGCGAACGTGTTCCACGTCTGCCCATCGATCGCCTGGATGCGGCCGAAGACGTGGTTCGGCCGCTCGGGCGTCGCTTCGATGAGCACGAGCTCGCCGTCTTCGGAGAGCACGAGCAGATCCGGCCCCACCCGCAGAAGCTGCCCGTGCTTATAGCGGCCCGCCTTCCACATCCGCTCGCCGGTGTCGAGGCGCACGCACTCCAGGATGCCGTCCGAGAGGCCATACGCGTAGCCGTCGAGCAGGGCCACGTTGGTGAACTTCGTCCGCAGTACGCGCCGGTTGTGCCACAGCGGCTCGACAGTGAACGCCCCGTCGTCCCGAGGCACCAGCCGCACGAGCTTCGCACCGCCGCCCTGGCCTTTGGAAACGAACACGCGATCCGGCGGAACCGGCACGGCCTGTGAGTTGTTTGCCTCAATCTCGTTGCGACCGGGCCAGTCGAACCGCCACAACTCGCGGCCGGTGGCGGGGTCGTGGCCGGTGACGCTGCTCTCGTTGACACAGAGGATCTGCCGCCGGCCGGCGAGCGTCGCCAGCGCAGGCGAAGCGTGGCTGAGTTGCTCATCGCCGCCGCGCCAGACTTCGCGGCCGGTCTTGCGGTCGAATGCCGCCAGCGAGACTTTGGCCCCCTCGGGCGGTCCGCCGGCCGGGACCACGACCAGTTCGTCGACGATCAGCGGCGAGCTGGACCGCGCGAAGGGCAGGATTTCCAGCTCCTGCTCGGGCGAAATGCCGAATTCGCTCGGCAGGTTCTTCGCCCACAGCACGTTCCCCGTCTCGAAATCGAGGCAGCCGAACCAGCCGGTGGCGCCGACGACGTAGACGCGGCCGTCACGAATCGTGGGCGTCGAGCGCGGCCCCACGCCGCCCAGCACCGACTCGTACCGCGCCTCGTGCGAGTGCGACCAGTACAGCGTTCCCAGCACGGTGTCGTAGCAGGTGACGAACTCCTCCGGCCCGCGCTGCTCCAGCGTCACTGCGCGTCCGCCGGCGACAGCGAATCCCGACCAACCAGCACCGACCGGGCGCCGCCACATCAGTTCCGGTGGGTGCCGCTCCCAGTCACGCTCCAGCGCGACGCCTTCGACGGCCGCCAACCGCTCCGGGCCCAGGAACTGCGGGAAGTCATCGATCGTCGCTGCGGCCGCAACTCCCTTTGCCTGTACAGCCGGAGAAACAGACGGAGGCGGCAACTTCGCGTCCGCCTTCGGCGCGAACCGCGGCGCGAACACCGGCAGCATCTCGCCCGTCACGTGGTCGATGCGGAAGTACGTGAAGAACCCCGCCACCGCGGCCAGCAGAATCAACGGGGGGACAAACCGCGTCCGCCGCGAGAGGCCGCTGAAGAAGGCGTACCAGGTTCCGAGGGTGAGCACCCCCAGGAAGGTGAAGAACACCACCACGACGTTGGTGGTCGCATTGTCTCCGGTCAGATCGAAGGAAAGCACGGCGAAAATCGCCGCCGCGTACAAGCCCCACAGAATCCAGATCAGCCAGTGCGGCCGCCGCAGCGCGCCTGTTGTGCCGGACCGGCTCGCAGCGTCGTCCATCGCTCCCGCCGACGTGAATGAACGATTCACCGTAGCAGACACCTCCTCACCGCAAGCGACAGGCTCCAGATCACGCCGCGGTCATTATATGGGCTGTGGGTTGTAGTGCGCACTGCAACCGAGACGGCCAGCCTTCGACCGCTGCCGGCCGGGCCGGTATAATTGTCGCCGTGTGCGAGTCACTTGTCCTCATGTTCCCCGAGTTGTGAAATTCAGCGATGCGTCGAGCCGTTCTGCCGCAATTGCTTGTGGCTCTCTCTGTTGTCGCATTTTGCGATGGCTGCGGGGGTGGCGACGTCACATCGGGGGATGCCGAACCGGGTCGCGCGACGCCCGCGGCCGGCAGCGCGCGGAACACATCGGGCGACGATGGTCCTTCTGAAAATGTGGCCCGCGCCGGTCCGCCGCGGCGGACGTTCACGCCGGTGACGCTCGGCGGTGGCAGCGGCGCCGGAACCGCACAGGAAGCGGGCGGCGGACGCGATCCGCTGGCCACAAAGGATGGCGGTGCCGCTTTCGAGACGCTGAAGGAACTGCAGGTCGTGCTCGGCACCTGGCGGACGACGACGCGCAAGAAATTCGACGGTTTCAACGCCGTCGGCACGATGAGCTGGCGCTGGGATTTTCTGACCGACAAGACGCGGCCGACGCTCGTGTTCGACGCTGCCGACAATCCGTACTTCCAGACAGCCCGGCTGACGTGGCTGGCCGGCGAGGGAAAGTTTCGACTCACCGCGCGCGCTGAGCGGATCTACAAAGGCGAGTACCTCGAACAGCCGCGAAACGTTCCTGACGACGACAATCCCAACAAGCTGCAGCGCGTGTTCAAGCTGGAACTGACGCAGGTCGAGCCCTCCGACGGAAAGGACCTCGCCCGCGTCGTGATCAACCAGCAACAGAACAACCGCTACCTGGTGGAGCTGTACGACCGCCGCGGGATGCGGTTCATGCTCACCGACACGCTCGCCAGCCAGCGCGAGGGCACGAACTTCGCCATCGTCGAAGACGACTACGGCGAGAAGACCTGCATCGTCTCGCAGGGACTGGGCACCATCGCCCTCTCGCACGCCGGCCGCACATTCTATGTGTGCTGCACCGGCTGCGAAGCGGCCTTCAAGGAAGATCCGGAGCGGTGGATCGCCCGCGCCGCCGAACGCGAGAAAGAGTGACAGCGACCGTGTGAATTGAGCCGCGACTCGAAGAGCCGCGCGCACGCTGGAGACCCCACATGATCACAGCGAACGAGTTCCGCGACCGCTGGGGCGATGACGGCCCGCTGGCTGCATTCCCGCCCGCAGCGACGGCCGACCTGAACATCTCGTCGGAATCGAAAGCGTTCCTGAACGATGCCGGGCTTCCCGAGTCGGCGGCGCCGTTTCTGGAGTTCCCCGCTCTCGAGGCCGGACCGCTGCCGACTGCGGCCGAGCAGTGGGGGCTCTCGGCGGAATTCGAGCGCTATCGTGAGATCGGTTTCGACGGTTCCGGCGATCCAATCTGCATCGACGAATCGGCCGATGGAGCCGTGGTCTGCCTGAACCATGACAACAACTTCCAGCGCGGCTTTATGAACTCGTCTGTGCCGCAGCTCGCCGAGTGCCTGCTGGCCTATCGCCAGCTCATTCGTGAAACGCAGAAGCGGAACGGGGATGAGGCCTTCTTCAACGGCGATATTCCCGACGATTTGAAGCAATGGTTTCACGACGAGTTGGCGCGTATCGACAAGGCCGCGCTCGGCGACGATTGCTTTTGGGCGCACGAGTGGACCAATCTCGGCGCGATGTAGCGGGCGTTGTGCGGTGCTGTCCGAGGCAAGACGTTGTCATCCCCCTTCCAGCTCGTCAGCGACTTTCAGCCCGCCGGGGATCAGCCGAAGGCCATCGAGGCACTCGTGCGCGGGCTCGAAGAGGGTCGCCGCAGCCAGGTGCTGCTGGGCGTGACGGGCTCGGGCAAGACGTTCACGATGGCGAACGTCATTGCGCGTCTCGGCCGGCCCACGCTGGTGTTGAGCCACAACAAGACGCTCGCCGCCCAGCTCTATGGCGAGTTCCGCGAGTTCTTTCCGCGCAACGCGGTCGCGTACTTCGTCAGCTACTACGACTATTACCAGCCCGAGGCCTACATCCCGCAGCGCGACATCTACATCGAGAAAGACGCCTCGATCAACGAAGAGATCGACCGCCTGCGGCTGCTCGCGACCAGCGCACTCGTCAGCCGACGCGACGTGGTCGTCGTCGCGAGCGTGAGCTGCATCTATGGTCTCGGCTCGCCGAAGGACTATCTGGAGATGATGGTCCCGCTTTCGGTGGGCGGCGAGATCGATCGCGAGGAACTCTTGCTGAAGCTCGTCGAGATCCTCTACGAGCGGAACGATTTCGAGCCTTCGCGAGGGAAGTTCCGCGTGCGGGGCGACGTGGTCGAGGTCTGGCCGGCTTACGAGGAGTGCGCCTACCGCATCGAACTGTGGGGCGACGAGATCGAGAATCTCGCCGTCATCAATCCCGTCACGGGCGAAGAAGTCCGCAAGCTCCGCGACGCGTACATCTACCCTGCAAAGCATTTCGTGCTGCCGGCCGAGCGCATCGAGCGGGCGCTCGATGAAATCCACCGCGAGCTGGAAGAGCGGCTCGAATTGTTCCGCAAGCAGGGGAAACTGCTGGAAGCTCAGCGACTGGCGGCCCGCACCCGCTACGACATGGAGATGCTCAAAGAGGTCGGCTATTGCCCCGGCATCGAGAACTACAGCCGGGCGCTCGCGGCCCGGAAGCCGGGCGAGCCGCCCTACACGCTGCTCGATTTCTTCCCGGACGATTACCTGCTGTTCGTCGACGAGTCGCACGCGACGGTGCCGCAGGTGCGGGCGATGTTCGCCGGCGACCACTCCCGCAAGACGACGCTGGTCGAGCACGGCTTTCGCCTGCCGATGGCGCTCGACAACCGGCCGCTCAAGTTCGACGAGTGGGATGCCCGCCGCCCGCAGACGGTCTTGGTCTCGGCCACGCCCGCCGACTGGGAGCTGGAACAGGCTGAGGGTGAAGTCGTCGAACAGGTCATCCGGCCGACGGGACTGGTCGATCCCTTGATCCACGTCTTCCCCGCCCGCGGTCAGGTGCCGCACCTGATCGAGGAGATCCGCCGCCGGGCGGATCGCGGCGAGCGGGTGCTGGTCACGACGCTCACCAAGCGGCTCTCGGAAGACCTGACGAACTACCTCCTGCAAGAGGGCATCCGCTGCAAGTGGCTGCACTCGGAACTGGACGCCTTCGAGCGCGTCGAGATCCTGCGCGAGCTGCGCGAGCAGAAGTTCGACGCGCTGGTGGGCGTGAACCTGCTGCGGGAAGGCCTCGATCTGCCGGAAGTTTCTCTGGTGGCGATTCTCGACGCCGATAAAGAGGGCTTCCTGCGGAGCGAGACGAGCCTCGTGCAGACCATCGGCCGCAGCGCCCGGAACGTGAACGCCGAGGTCATCCTGTACGCCGACCAGGTGACCGAGAGCATGCAGCGGGCGATCGACGAGACGGCCCGCCGCCGCGAGCTGCAGCTTGCCTACAACGCCGAGCACGGCATCACGCCGGAGACGATCCGCAAAGCCATCCGCCGCGGCATCGAGGAGGAAGTCGAAGCCCGCCGCGTCGTGCAGCAGGCGGGCGGCCTCGACAGCGAGACGCGTCTGGTCACGCAGGAGCTGGTCAACGACCTGAAGGCGAAAATGCTCTCGGCCGCCGAAGAGATGAAGTTCGAGCTGGCGATCGAATACCGCAACCGCATCGAAGAGCTGGAGCGGCAGATGGGCCGCGAGGTTCCGGCCGACGATCCGGACGCACCGGGCTTCGCGCCCTCGGGCCGTCAGAAGAAGTCGCGCCGCCGCGGCCGCCGCAGCGGCCAGCGCGTGCCGAAGCCCGAGCGGCCGTGATGGAAGAGACAAGGTGACAAGGTGAGGGGGTGACAAGGTGACCGCTGGCGCTACGTCCGCCAGCCCATCAACTCGCTACCCGTCACCCCGTCACCCCGTCACCTTGTCACCTTCAGTTGACTCTGCCCCTCCTGCAGTTCGTCGACCACGCTCCGCTCCCACGCGGGCACCTCCGCGGAGTATGCCGCCCGGCCCATCATGTGGGCCGCCACCGGCGTGGTCAGCAGCAGGAAGCCCATAATCAGCAGGGCCTGTGTGGTGATCCCCAGTCCTTCAAAGAAGATCGCCGCGGCGAGCACCAGGCAGCCGACACCCAGAGTCGAAGCCTTGGCCGCCGCCTGCAGTCGCGTGTAGACGTCGGGCATTCGCAGCACTCCCACGGCCGCCAGCAGAGACAGGAACGCACCGAACGCAATCAGGAACGCCGTCAGCCATTCGCTCATCGTGCGGCCTTTCTGCGGATGTAGGTGGCAAAGCCCGTCGTCCCGAGGAAATTCAAGAGGGCCAGCACCGTCGCCACCTGCAGCGACTCCCGGTCTTTTCCGGCGATGCCCTGCAGCACCAGCGCTCCCACCAGCAGAATGGCGATCAAATCGAGGGCCAACACGCGGTCCGAGAGCGTCGGCCCGAGTGCCAGGCGGACGAAGCACAGGGCGACGGCCGCCGCCATCGCGGCCATCCCCAAGGTGGCAGAAACTTCGATGGGGGACAGCGCCCAGACGCTCATCGCAGGATCTCCAGCAGTCGCCGTTCGATGCCGGACTTCAGATGCCGTTTCACCCGCTGCGCGTCGTCGATGTACATGCAATGCACGTACAGGAAGCGGCGATCGGACGAGACATCGAGCGCCAGCGTCCCGGGCGTGAGTGTGATCAGGCACGCCAGCAGCGTGATCTCGCCCTCGGTGGCGGCGTCGAGCGGCAGGGCCACGATGCCTGGCTTCATCCGGTGGCGGGGCGTCAGCACGTCCCACCCCACCCGCAGGTTCGCCAGCAGCATCTCCCACAGGAAGAACGCGAGGAACTTCAGCAGCCGCGGCAGACGTGCACAGTAGTCGGCCGAGCCCAGCGGCCCCCGTCCCAGGCACAGGATGGCATAGCCCAGCAGAAATCCGACGACCAGGCCGGCGACGGTGAAGCGACTCTGCGCAAACGCCCACACCAAGGCAAGCACAAGATTCCACAGGAACGCGGTCACGAGGCGTCTCCCAAGACAGCGTAGATGTACCGCTCCGGATCCAGCAATTCCGCCGCCGCCGCCTCCGCCGCCAGAAATGCAGGCCCCGCCAGCAACCCCATGCAGACCGTCAGGAGCGCGAGCATGGCCGCCGGCCCCGCCAGCACTGCCTGGGCGCCGCCGCCGAGGCCCGGCGCTGCCTTCGAAGTGTCGCTCGGGGCTTCCCAGAAAACGGCGTTCCAGATCTTGGCCATCGAATACAGCGTCAACAGACTCACGCCCAGCGCCACCCCCACGAGAGCGTATTCACCCACCTCCAGACCGGCCCGGACCAGAGCCAGCTTGGCCACGAATCCCGACAGCGGGGGCAGCCCCGCCAGCGACAAAGCGGGAATCGCAAACAACAGCGCCAGCCACGGCTTGCGGTTGTACAGCCCTCCCAGCCGCTCCAGCCGCTCGCTGCCCTCGAGGCCCCGCACAATGCCGCCGATCAGAAACAGGTTCGTTTTCACGACGATGTGATGCACGATGTAAAACACCGACCCGGCCAAAGCCAGCGGCGTGTACAGCCCCAGCCCGAGGATCATGTACCCGATCTGGCTGATGATGTGGAACGAGAGAATCCGCCGAAACTCGTCTTGCGCGATCGCGCCCAGCACGCCCGTGACCATCGTGAATCCGGCGAGGATCAGCACCAGCGTGTGAACCAGTTCCAGTTGCCCGAAGACGAGCGTGAACGTGCGGATCAGGGCATAAACGCCCACCTTCGTCAACAGGCCCGCAAAGACCGCCGAGACGGCCGCAGGAGGCGTGTGGTACGACGCCGGCAGCCAGAAAAACAGCGGAAACACCGCCGCCTTGATCCCGAACGAGATGAAAAACAGCATTGCCAGGATGGCGACGAGGTCCGGATTGCCCAGCGCGCGAATGCGCCTGGCTGCGTGGGCCATATTCAGCGTCCCGACTTCGCCGTACAGAATTCCCACCGCCGTGAGAAACAGGAAGGACGAGACGAGGTTCAGCGTCACGTACTTGAGCGCCCCCTCGAGCTGCGGCCGCTCGCTCCCCAGCGCCAGCAGTACAAAGGACGAGATGAGCATCACTTCAAACCAAACGTACAAGTTGAACATGTCCCCGGTGAGAAACGCCCCCGTCACCCCCGTCAGCATGATGTGCAGCAGCGGGAAGTAACCGAACGACTGCCGCGGCCCGTCGATCTCGACCAGCGAATACACCGCGACCGACAGACCGATGACGCCCGTCACCAGCACCATCAGGGCGCTGAAGTGGTCGGCGACGAACGTGATCCCGTAGGGGGCCGGCCAGCCCCCGATCTGCGACGTCTGAATTCCCTGCGTCCGCACTTGCACCAGCAGCACGATGCCTGAGGTCAGCAGCCCCGCCGCCCCGATCGCGCCCAGCAGGCGCTGCACCGGCGCCCGCCGCCACGCCAGGAGCGAGACGGCCGCCGTCACGAACGGCACCAGCACGGGTACGATCAGCGGCACAACGTCACTCCTCGGTCACGGTGAGATCGTCGAGATCGTCGGTGCCGGTCTCCTGGTACGCGCGGTAGACGAGCGCGATCGTGAATGCCATGAGCCCGAAGCTGATCACGATCGCCGTCAGGATCAGCGCTTGGGGAAGTGGATCGGCATAGGGTTTCGGCAACACCGTTTCTCCCTCGGGCACCAGCGGTTCCCCGCGGCGGGTCAGCCGGCCCGCCGTGAAGATCAGCAGGTGCGCCGCGTGGCTCAGCAGCGCCAGCCCGATCACCAGCTTGATCGCGCTGCGGCGCATCATCATGTACAGGCCGGCGGCGACGAGACCGCCGACGACGAACGGCAGCACCAGGTTCACGTCAGTCTTCCTCCGCCAGCGTGAACAGGATCGTGACCGCGACGCCGATCACGACCAGGTAGACGCCGGCATCGAACAACAGCGGCGTGCCCAGCTCCAGCGGCACGCCCGCCGGCCACTGCGTCTGGAGCCACCCCGATTCCAGAAATGGCTTGCCGCGCATAAGGCCCCACACACCGCTGCCGGCGGCGGCCAGCAAACCGGCGGCAATCAGGTAATGAGGAGCGGCCGGCAAGATTCTTCGTGCCTCCGCAACGTCGTAGGCCAGGGCGTACAAGCCGATGGCGGCCGCCGCAATCAGCCCCCCGATGAATCCGCCCCCCGGATGATTGTGCCCCTGCACCAGCAGGAACACCGAGTACAGCACGAGCAACGGCAAGAGATGCCGCGCCGCCGTGCGGAGAATGAGTGAGCTCATGGGGGGGTTGAGAGTTGAGGGTTTAGGGTTGAGGGAGGCAAACGTTCAACGTCCAATTTTCAACGTTCAACTTCCAACTAGAGAACACGCGGAGATGTTTGTGCTTCGCCGAAGGTGTTGGGTGTTGACAGTTAAATGTTGGGCGTTGGACGTGCGGCGATTGCTCTCAAACTCATCCGAAGAGCCCAACCCTCAACCCTCAACCCTCAACCCCTGCCAGGCAGCACGAGTTTCACGAGCGCGTACACGCCGACCGCG
>JAHWKJ010000098.1 GCA_019347905.1 Planctomycetota bacterium | reverse complement strand
ACGTCCCTGGCCCGGCGCGAACAGCGACTGCGACTCGATCGTTTGCAGCGTCAGGCGATCGCCCACATAGTGGCGGGCCACGTCCTGGTTTTGTGAGAGGAACCGTTTTGCGGACGCGATCGGATTCACCAGCGAGGGCGTGACCACCTCTGCCAGCGGGTTATCCTGATCGAGCAGCAGATCGGCCAGCACGCGGCCGCCGACCGTGCCCCACGTCAGGCCGGAGCCCGAGTAGCCGGTGGCGACGTACACGTGCTTCCAGCCGAAAGCGCGTCCGATCAGCGGCACGCCGTCGGCCGGCTCGAACAACTCCGCCGACCACCGGTGCTCGATGGCGCGCACTTCGAACCGCTCGCGGATATAGCGTTCCAGATCCTCATACGACGAGCGGCCGTCACCGTGGCCCGTCTTGTGATCGGCACCGCCGACGATCAATTGATCCGGAGATGCGCCCGGAGCGAGGCGGATGTAGTGATACGGCTCGGCGTCGTCCCAATACAGTGCATCGGGAACGTTCTTCGCGATACGCACCGTCATCACGTACGACTGATACGGCGCCACACGCGTATCGAGCTGCGAAACACCGAGGAATCCCGAGTGCGTCGCGACGATCACGTGGTTGGCTTTGACGCAGCCGGCGTCGGTCTGGATGGTGCAAGGATCGCCGTCCTCCGGCGGCTGGGCGCGCGTGTGCTCGCAGACCGCGCTGCCGTCGCCATTCACCGCTGCCGCCAGGCCCGCCAGATATCGCACGCTGTGAAAGCGTCCCTGGTCCTCGACGCGGAAGCCTCCCGCCGTTTTGAATGGCAGCGGGATGGCGGATGCCGCCGACGCCTTCAGTCCCACGCGTGCAGCAGCCTCGCGCTCCGGTTCGAGCTCGCGGCGTCCACTCTCGCTCTCCGAATAGACGAAGGCGGGAACGCGGGCGAAGTCGCAATCGATGCGGTAATCGCGGCTCCAGGTTTCGATCTGATCGATGGCCGCCAGCCGTGCCGTCACGATCTGCCGGGCCGCCTCCTCACCAAAGTTGGAGATCAACCGCTCGAGTCCGCTGTCCGGCAGCGTCTCCAGGTGGCCGCTGGTTCCGCTGGAGGTGCCGGCGGCGATGCGTCCGGCCTCCAGCACGACCACGCGCCGGCCCGCTTTCTTCAGATGCAGGGCGGCGGTCAGGCCCGTAATGCCGCCGCCGATGATCGCCACATCGGTCTGCAGGTCGCCGTCAAGCCGCGGAAACCGGGCCGGAGCCGGATCCATGGAATGCAGCCACCAGGAGCCGGGTGAGATGTAGTCCATGGCGCAACGATGACGCCGCGGTCACATCCCATCTATCGGGGCCGCCGAGCAGATGCGGGTCGGGATTCACCCCGTCTGCCCAGCGGCGCCCCTTCCGCCTCTTCGTCGATCATCGCCTCGATCGGGCGCGCAGGCCGCCGGAGAGCAGTTCGTCGAGCAGCGTGCTGAACACGCGGTCGCGGTCATCGTCGCGTTCATCGTCGCGCTCGTCGTTCTCGCCGCCGCGGCCTTCTCGCAGGAATCCCCGGATCCGGTCCCGCAGTGAAGGTGCGTCCGGGTCTGTGATGGACTCGACGATCTCACCCGCCTCATCCACAAGCGGCTGGCCCTCAGCCTGGAGCAGCCGGCCGGTGTGCAACAAGGCCCGCACGTGCAGTGAAAAGGCGCGAAGCTTCAGCACCGCGGCCTGCTCGTGGCCGCGGTCCAGGCTGCGGAGGGCCCCCTCCAGCTTTTGGGTGAGCGCGCGGCCCTGGCCGCGGTTCAATTCGCCGCCCTGAATCAGCGGAAGCAGCAGCTCGTCGCGCAGCCGCTCGATCTGCTGCCGCGGCGAAAGGACCGTCACCTCGAAGGTGTCGCTGACCGAGGCGCCGGCGGCGTCGGTCGCCGTGACCGTCACGCTCGCCGTGCCGTGCAGGAAGGCTCCGTAACCCAGCGTCAGCGTCGTGCCGATCAGTTCCGCGCTCACGAGGCCCGGCGTGTCGCTGAAAACCGAGACCGACAGCCCCGGCACGTCGCCGGCGTCCACATCGGCGAACGTTCCCGACAGATCGAGCGGCGTATTGGCGTCGTTCTGGCGAACGGTCACGTCCGCCAGCGGCACGGCCAGAGTCGGCGCGTCGTTGATCTCCGTGGCGACGACGCTCGTGCTCGCATCCGTCACCGGCGGGTTCGTGCCGTCGTCGACGGTGATCGTAAATACGGTCGTCACCGTCTGTCCCGGTGGGATCTGATTCTCGGGGGAGACAAACGTGAGGCCGCGCAGGGCCGTGGTCACGGCAGCGGGCGAAGCCGTCATCTGGTAGACGCCGTTCCCCTGGTCCGTGAAGCCCGCAAGGTTCGTCAGCGTGCCCGACGGATCGCTCAGGGCGACGGTTACGCTCAACAGGTCGCTGTCGGCGTCGGCGATCAGCACGCCGGCGAAGGGAGCGACGCTCTCCCCCGTGTCGACCGGCTGCGGCTGGTCGCCAGGCGTGACGATCACCGGCACGCCCGGCGGCGCGTCCAGCACCGTCACGGTCTGTGTCGACTGCGTATACTGGTACGTGAACTCCTCGCCCGTCGCCGGATCCGTGCCGCTGATCGTCAGCGGGAAATTAAACGAGATTCCGTCGACCGACCCGAACCGATAGGTCAGCGACGAGACGCCGCCGGTCGTGAAGTCGATGTTCGCCGAGAACGTCTCCAGGTCGTTCTTCGTCCAGATGGCGTCGCCGAACGTGAGCCGCGCGTCGATCACGCCGTTCATCTGAATGATGCCATTCATCTGGATGATGCCGTTCATCTGAATAATCCCGTTCAGCACGAACTCGGCATCGACCTCGTCGGGCAGCGTGTCCAGCCCGAATACGAGCGGCCCGTCGAGGATCTCGCCGAGCGAGTAGGTCACGCCGAGATGGAACTGCTCGAGCACTCCCTCGACCCCTTCATAGGCGCCGATGTCGAGGCCAGCGCCGACGACCCGTGGAAAGCCGTCGCCGCGCTGGTCGAAGGGAACCGGCTCCGCGAGATCGCCGTCGGCATCGAGGTCCAACGTGTCGGGCGGCAGCAGCGCGGCATTGCCGGCGTCGAGCGCCGGGCTGCCGGAGACGAGCGCGTGCGTGCGCGTCGCCCCGCCGTTGTCGGCCAACGTGGTCTCCAGCACGGTTGCGATGTCCAGCAGATTGACGCTGCCGTCGCCGACGATGTTGCCGTTTGCGCCGTGCGACAGCCCGGCGGAGCTGAAGGGATCGCCGATCAGGTTGTGCGCGCCGCTGACGGGGTTGGCGGTGCCGTTGAAGAGGTCGTTGGCGCCCGTGCCGCGGAAGTTGCCGGCGACGATCGTGTTGGCGAGTTGGACCGAGCCGGCCAGGCCCCCCGCCAATCCATTGGCGATGCCGCCGCCCAGCGTGAACTCGCCGCCGCCGGTGCGGTTGCCGGTGATGGTACTGCTGGTGACCGACAGCGTGCCGGCGTTGAAGATCCCGCCGCCCCCGCCGGTGGTCGCGTGCTCAGCCGGGAACGGGAAAGCGGCCAAGTTGCCGGAGACCGTGCTGTCGACGACGGTGGCCGTGCCGAAATTGGCCAGCCCGCCGCCGCGCGCGACGAGCACGTCGGCGGAGAGGGGCGTGCTGCCGGCGTGGTTGCCACGGATGGTGCTGCCGTGAAGCGTCAGCGAGCCGCCGCCGAAGTTGACGATGCCGCCGCCGTCGCGCACGGAGATACTTGCGGCGACCGTGCTGTCGAGCACCGTCAGCGTGCCGAGATTTGCAATCCCGCCGCCGTGGGCGAAGCTCAGGCCATTGGTCATCGTCAGGCCGGACAGGATGACCGTGGGAGCGGTGGAGCTTTCGCCCGGCTCGATGCCGAAGGTGCCGATTTCGAAGACGCGACTGCGGTAGCCGGCATCGATGGTGACCGGTTCGCCCCGCTCCGGTAGATAGAAGTGGCTGGCCGGGCCGAAGATCTGCATGTCAGCGGTGATCACCAGCGGGTCGCCGGCCAGGCGGATGGTTTCGCCTGCCAGCTCGTCGGCGAACAGGATCAGGTTATCGGTGTGCCCCAGCTCGGTGGCGGTGCCGGTGTTCACCGCCTGGATGGCCTCCCGGAGCGTGACCGCGCCGTCGTTGGCGACGAGGTCCGCCGCGCTGGTGACCAGTGTGCCGAACAACAGCACGCGTTCTTCGAGCACTTCGGCAGCGGCCGGCAGCGCGCGGCGTTGAAAGTGACGGCGCGCTCGGCTGCGGCGCTGTGGGCGGTTGCGGAGCTGCGTGAAGGGCCATAGGTTGTCGAGCATCGTTCGGGTGGAAGATTGCAACATCGATTCATCTCCTGTTTTGCTGCGGCCTGCGTTAAAATGAGATGGCCGTGCTCCGGGCGCGCAGACCGCCCGCGCGGAGTTCGGTCGCGGCAGGCGACGCGCCTGCCGGCGTCTTGCGGCCGGTGAGGAAGCGGTTTGGCGACTGGCCCTCACCGGCCGGTTTTGTCTTTGTCCGTGGTCAGTTGTCCGACAGAGGTCAGAGGTCAGCCTTTGGGATCGAGGGTTTCCTGAGTCGAAAAGTCGCGAAGAGTGCGGACAGGAAAATGGGGGACAGGAAGATTCGCTTCCTGCCGTCGCACTCTTCAATTCTGCTGTCCCTCAATCGTCCTGTCCGCCTGCCTGCATCTTTCTGCCTCTCCGTGGCTCGAAACGGATGAAGGCGGAACACTCATCTCCGACTCATCGCCGCTAATCGGATCAGTGGAGATCAGCGCTGATGAGTGTTCCCTCGGAACTGCTATAATTCGGCGAGCCCGTCGTCTGTTGCGAAGCTTTGAACCGGGAGGAACCGTCATGGCGATCGTTGTCGAAGCCACGTATCAAGACGGCGTGCTCAAGCCGAACGAACCGCTGCCGCTGAAAGAGCGGGAAAAAGTCCGCATCACCGTGGAGCCGGAGACGAATTGGTCCCCGCGGACGAAGGGCATCATTCCGTGCAGTGATGCCGACCTGATTGAGGAGGTTGCTCTCGATAAAGCACTCGAGTACGAGCAATGAACTTGACCAACGATGCGCTCGTTGTGGCCGTCATGCAGGCCCACGGGCTGCCCGATCTGGCCAGCCATGACGCCGACTTTGACCGCGTAGCAGGGCTGACACGGTATGCGCCGGCTTGAGTCGGCTGTGACGTTGTCGGGCCGGGTCTGCATGGCGGGTTTTCTTCGTTGGTGGTCCGTGGTCGGTTGCGTGTGGTCACTCCCCTTCTCGTCCACGTCCGCGCCGCGGCCGTCACGCGCTCAGGCCGCTGGAGAGCAGCTCGTCCAGCAGGCCGCCGTCGAGATCGGCGAAGAGCCGGTCGGCGGCGGTCCGTTCCAACGCTGCGATGCCGGCCAACGCCGCGCCGTCCCCGTCGCCGTCCTGCGGACGCGAAATGCCCCGTCGATCGGTCGCCGGAGCAAAGACGCCGTCTGCAGTATCGATGGCCGCGCTTTCGGCGAGCAGGGCGTGCGTTCGCGTCGGGCCGCCGTTGTCCTGAAGCGGACCCGGCAGCGGGTCGACGCCCAGCAGGCCGCGGCTGTTGAAGCCGCTCGCTCCGCCGGTGTTGCCGACCGCTGCCGAGCTGTGCGCCGGCTGTTCGGAGGCCGCCGCGCCGTGCGGGCTGTCGCCGGCGGGCGTTCGCCGCGCTCCGGGGGCAAACGTCGCCGCCATCACGTTGTGCGGATGCGCCTGGGGATCAAGGTCGACCCGCCCCAGCAGGTGCCCGAATTCGTGGGCGAGCACCGTCAGCAGGTCGATGCGGCCGAAGGCGTCGCTACCGGGACTGGCCTGCCGGTGAGTGGGCGCCAATCTGACGGCGAACTCCCGGCTGTCGGCAGGCGTCGGATCGACGAACCAGCCGTGGCCGGCGGCGTTGTGGTCGATCCAGATGACGCCCGATCCAGTGGCGAGTCCCAGCAGCGAGCCGGGCAGGTCGGCGACGCGCGCCTCGATCGCGTGGAGCAGGTCCCGAGCCTCGGGCGCCAGACCGGTCGCCGCCCACAGGGCGACGGCTTGCGCCGCGAACGGCGCCAGAGCGGCGTCCAGGAGTTGCTCCGTGGCCGAACCCGGCGCGGCGGCGCCGCCTGCGACGTGCAGCGCCGCCACGATCCGCACCGAATCGGTGCCGAAAATCGGATCGCCGGCGAGCGTCTTGCCCCTGAGCATCGCTTCGACGTCGCCGTCGGTCAGCTCGAGGGCTTCGGTTTCGACGTGCACGACCAGGTCGAGCAGCCCGTCGCTGTTGACGTCCTGCTCGGAGGACATCGGCGTGCTGTTGCCTTTCAGGCGGACTTCAGCATTGGCCAACGTCACCGTGTTGGGATCGACCGTGGTCGCGTCGAACGCGGCCGTGCTGAGGATCGCCACGGCCACCGTGCCGCCCGAGCCCAGGTTGATGCTGTTGGGATCGCTGTCCGGCTTGATGTCGATCCCGACCACGTGGAGGGAGAGCCCCGGTGTGACGGTCAGCTCCTGGCCATCAATGAGCACCACGACATCGGCGGTGTTCGTGCTCGGCGTGCTGAAGACAAGCGTGTCCGGTTCAAAGGTCAGGCTCTGGACCTCGCCATCCTGGGTTGTGCCGCCATCGAGCGTAGTGGTGAAGATGGAGCCGTCGTCGCCAGTGAAGGTGATTTCGACGACGCCGGCAATGACGTCGGTGATGACGCTGCCTTCGGTGATGACGACCTCGTCGCCCGCGTTCAGGGTGTAGATCGCCGCGCCGCCGGAGACGCTGACGGTGGCCGGAGTCGGTCCGCCGTTGATACCGGCTCTGGCAAGCACGCCATCGACGGGATCCTGGGCATCGACGATGCTGAGCTGCTGATCGCCGCGGTCGGTGATCGTGCCGATGGTCGTGCCGTCGGAGAAGTTGGCCGAGAAGACGGCCGGCAGCGTATCGACCTTGTCGGAGATGCCGTCGCCGTCGCTATCGGTGGGCAATTGCACGACATGCATCACATCGTCGAAGACATCCCCGTCTCCGTTGAGGTCCGTGCCACCCTGTGCGTCCTCCCACACGAAGACCGCCAGCAGATTGCCGTCCAGAAGGAAGTCGTGGGGGAAGGCGGCCAGTCCGAGGTTGGTGGTCGTCCCGGTATCGGCGTCGTAGACGTGCAGCACGGGGTCAGTCGCATCCCCGTCGCCGTTGAGGTCCGTGCCGCCCTGGTGCGACTCGCGCACGCCGAACGTGAGCAGATTGCCGTCCAGCAGGAAGCGGCGGTCCGTGTCCAGCCCGAGGTTGGTGGTCGTCCCAGTGCTCGCGTCGAAGACGTGCAGCACGTTGTCAAACGCATTCCCGTCCCCGTTGAGGTCCGTGCCGCCCTGTCCGGCCTCAGACACGCTGAAGGCCAGTAAATTGCCGTCCAGTTGGATTTCAACAGAGGACAGTCCGAGGTTGCTGGTCGTCCCGGCGCTGGCGTCGTAGATGTGCAGCACAGAGTCAAAGGCATCTCCGTCCCCGTTGAGGTCCGCGCCGCCCTGTCGGGACTCGTCTACCGGGAACGCCAGCAGGCCGCCGTGCAGTCGGAAGTTGATGCCGTCCAGTCCGAGATTGGTGGTCGTCCCGGCACCGGCGTCGAAGACGTGCAGGACCACGTCATTCGCATCCCCGTCGCCGTTGAGGTCTGTGCCGCCCTGGGATGACTCGAGCACGCCGAACGCCAGCAGGTTGCCGTCCAGTTGGGATTCGTAGGGGACCAGTCCGAGGTTGGTGGTCGTCCCGGTGCTGGCATCGTAGACGTGCTGCACGAGGTCCCGTGCATCGCCGTCGCCGTTGAGGTCTGCGCCGCCCTGTCGGGCCTCGTTCACGACGAACGCCAGCAGATTGCCGTCCAGTTGGATGACAAAGCCGCCGTCCAGTCCGAGATTGGTGGTCGTCCCGGCACCGGCGTCGAAGACGTGCAGGACCAAGTCATTCGCATCCCCGTCGCCGTTGAGGTCCGTGCCCCCCTCGCCGAACTCGCTGACACTGAACGCCAGCAGGTTGCCGTCCAGTTGGGCGCCAACGGCGACGCGTCCGAGATTCGTCGTCATCCCGGCGGCGGCGTCGTAGACGTGAAGTACGCTGTCGGTCGCATCCCCGTCTCCGTTGAGGTCCGTCCCGCCCTGAAGATCCTCGCGCACCCTGAACGCCAGCAGGTTGCCGTCCAGTTGGGGGGGTTTGGCGTTATTGACGGCCAGTCCGAGGTTGGCGGTCGTCCCGGCACCGGCGTCGAAGACGTGCAGCACGAGGTCCTGTGCATCGCCGTCGCCGTTGAGGTCCGTGCCCCCCTCGCCGAACTCGCTGACACTGAACGCCAGCAGGTTGCCGTCGAGTTCGAAGCGGTTGCTGTAGAGGTTCCGTCCGACATTCGTCGTCGTCCCGGTGCTGGCGTCGAAGACGTGCATCACGACGTCAGTCGCATCCCCGTCTCCGTTGAAGTCGGTGTCGGCCTGTTCGGACTCGCTCACCGAGAACGCCAGCAGGTTGCCGTCCAGTCGGAAGTTGCTTGCGGCCAGTCCGAGGTTGGTAATGTCCGCCGCCAACATCACCCGGTCTTCCAGCGGTTCGACCATGGCGGGCACGGTGGAGAATCGTCGTGCGACGCAGCGACGGCGCCGGCGGCGAGCCCTGCCGTTGCGCTGGGCGATCTTCGAGCCGGCCGAGTGAATCCAGTTGGTGATTGTGTGCAACATGATGCCGTTTTCTTCCCTTCAAACGAAGGCGGCCTGCAGTAGAATGACTAAGCCGTGCTCCGGGCGCGCAGACCGCCCGCGCGGAGCTCGGTCGCGGCAGGCGACGCGCCTGCCGACGTCTTCCGGCCGGTGAGGAAGCGGTTTGGCGACTGGCCCTCACCGGCCGGTTTTGTTTCCTCTGTGACCTCTGTGCCTCTGTGTTTTAAAAAGCCCGCCCCCTGCCCGTGCTGAAGGCGGGTTAAACACAGAGGCACAGAGGGCACAGAGCATGGTTATAGATGGAGGGTGAAGGATTGCCGGGCTGGACGGATTGTGGCGGCCTCATGTTTTACCCAGAATTTATAACCATCATCCCTGCCCATCAGGGCCTCCCACTGTCGCAGAATCAATGTCGGTGATTTAGCGATCGGTGGTTACTCGTCCGTGGTCCCGTCGTGCTTCGGTTTCTCCGAGTTCCGGCCTTCAGGCTTCGGTGCGGCGACCGGCTGCGATTGCCGGGCGAGCAAGCCTCCGGCCTCCTGCCGCAAGAGTTCCAATGTCAGGCGACGGTTCCAGACAACAGGGCCGGCGGTCTCCGATTCTTGCTGCTGGAGCAGGCGGTCGGTCCACTCGTTCGCCTTGTCGAGCCAGTTCTGCGCCTCGTCGCGATCTTCCAGGCGATGATATGCCATGGCCAGGAAGTACCAGTTATCAGCGGGGGACGAGTTCAATCCGGCCTTCGGCTTTTGCAGGAGCCGGTCGGCTTCGTGCAGAGCATCCACGGCCTGCTGGAATCGACCAGCGCGGTACAGGACGGCCCCGAGCGTGTTCTGGACAAAGGGATCGTCCGGCTTTTTTGATGCTGCTTCTTCTGCCAGCGCAACGACCGGGGAGAGATCGGCGACCGCCTTGGGCGCGAGCGCGCAGGTCCAGGCCGTAAACTGCAAGCTGAGCGGGTCATCGGTCTTGCCGAAGCGGTCCAGCATCGTCCGGCATGTCGCGCGGTACTGGACGACGTCCTGCCGCTTCAGGCTCAGTAGCGCGTGGGCATAGTGGTCGTGATGCTGTGTGTTGTCCGGCGTCAGCAGGACCGCGAGATCGCTGCGAGCCTTCTCATGCTCACCGAGGCTGATGTACAGCGCAATCCGCAGCCGCCGCACCTGACCCCGGTCGTCTGAGCGCTCGAGGGCATTCGTCGCCAGTGCGAGCAGCCCCCGCTTGAACTCCTCGTGCGGACATTCCACAACCGTCTCCGAGGGAATCCAGAGGAGT
Organism: Planctomycetota bacterium; assembly: GCA_019347905.1. GTDB lineage: Bacteria > Planctomycetota > Planctomycetia > Planctomycetales > Planctomycetaceae > JAHWKJ01. The sequence goes on along the minus strand of JAHWKJ010000098.1, from coordinate 4,241 downwards.
CCTCCCAGATCGCCAGGATTGAGTTCCAGGGACTTCTTCAGAGCCTTCAGCGACTCGTCATATCGGCCGAGATAAAACAGGGCGACGCCGCGGCGCTTATGCTCCCACGAGCGATGCGGCGCCAATGCGAGTGCCTTATCGAGGTCTTTCAGAGCGTCCTCATAACGCTGCAGTGCGAGGTACGTGCCGCCGCGCTCCGCGTACACGTAGAGATTGCTGGGATCCAGCTTCTCCGCTGCGTCGTAGTCGGCAAACGCCTTCTCAAATTCTTCGAGCGAAACGTAGAGGCCCGCGCGATCCTTGTAAGCCCAGGGAGTTGGCTGCAACTGCAGCGACCTGTCGAAGTCCGCCAAGGCTCGTTCGTTGTCGCCCAGCCGCTTGAAGATGCGTGCGCGCCACCGAAGGGCATACGAATTGGAGGGAGCGAGTTCAAGAGCTCTGTCGATATGCTCCCGGGCCCGCTTGAGATCGTTGAAGTTCACTTCATAAAGAGTTGCCAATACCACATGCGGCTGAGCGGTGTTCGGTGCGAGTTCGGCCGCTTTGAGCGCGTGCCGGAGCGCTCGATCGTAGTCCCTCACCTGGGGATGCTGAACAAGGCGAAAGAACCATGCGGCGGCGAGGCGAAGATTTGCATTATCGGGTTCCAGCTCGATCGCCCTTTCGTGATCGCTCCCGGCGTTTTCATATTGATTCAGCGCCGCATGAACAGAGGCACGCTGCTGGAACAAGCGGGCGTTCTTCGGGTTGAGCGCCACTGCTGCCGAAAACGATTCCAGCGCCTTCCGGTAAGTCTCCTCGGCGTCAGGACGCCATCTGGCACAATTGGCCAGTCCGAAATAGGATTCGGCAATTCCTCGAACGAACGCAACCTGTCGCGGAAACTCGCGGTTCAGGTTTTCGTAGCGATCGATGGCGGCCCGATAGGCCGCTTCGGCGGCCTGATGGTCCTGCAGTGCCGTCTGCAACAGTCCGACGCGATAGTAGGCAGCCGCCGTCTGCGCCGCCGCACGCGGCGTCGAGGCATTCCCCTGCGCGAATTGATCGTAGAAGCGAAGCCCTCTCTTCAACAGTTCCTTCTCAATATCCGTCAGTGGAGGCCGCGCCGACGGCGAGAAGTCGGCACTGCCTGGCTTCGACCGCGAGGCCGGTTGACTGAGCAGCTTGTCCGTTCCGATCGCATCCAGATAAACGGCGTCGAGCGCTGTGAGTGCAAGGACGAGGTTACCCTCCGCCCGTTCCTGTTCCGCCGTAACCAGTGCCAATGCGTCCTGCGTCCGCTGCTTTTCGGTATTGGCCAGCGTCAGATTCTCCCGCGCGATCTTCTCCTGCTCCCGGACAAGCTGCAGGTTGTGCTCCGCACCCCCCAGCGCCGCCAGCGTCCGCTGTCTCTCCTGCCAAACCAGATACGTTGCCGCCGCAAAGCCGACGGTTAGCAGGAACAGCAGCACGGCCGCCGAGTTCACCAGGCCCCGGTGCCGCCGCGACCACCGCGCCGTGCGCTGCCGGAGGGTCGGCCGTCTCGCCCGGATCGGTCGATCGTCCAGGAACCGCTGCAAATCGTCGGCCAGTTCCTGGGCCGTGTCGTATCGCTCCGCCGGGTTCTTGGCGATGGCCTTGAGGACGACCGTCTCCAGTTCGGCCGGGATCGCCGGGTTGAGCTTGCGCGGGGGCGTTGGTTCCTCGAAGGCGATGCGCCGCAAGAGGTCCTGCCGGTCGTCGCCGGGGAAGGCGGGCCGCAACGTCAGCATCTCGTACAGCGTCGCGCCGAGCGAGTAGATATCGGTGCGGTGGTCGATCACGACGCGCTTGGCCAGCGCCTGCTCCGGGCTCATGTAGCGGAGCGTGCCCAGCAGGTCGCCGCTCATTGTCAGGCTGGCTTCGCTCTCGATGTGGGCCAGGCCGAAGTCGGTGACCCACGGCTTTCCCGCCGCGTCGAGCATCAGGTTCGACGGCTTGACGTCGCGGTGGGTGACGCCGTGCTGGTGGCCGTAATCGAGGGCCGCGCCGACCTGCGCCCCGATGTCGGCGACCGCGCGGAAGTATTCGCGGGAGCGGTGAGAGCGCTCGGTGGTCAGGGCGGCGAGCGGAGACGTCTGGGGAGGGTCGCTGTCCGCTTCGGGGGGCTCGATGCGGTCGGGCGGCGAAGAGGCAAGCACCGTTCGCGCCTCTCCCGCGGGAACGTCTTGTCTCCCTTCGGCTGACTTCTGACTTCTGACGTCTGGCCTCGAACGTTCGTAGTGACCGCCTTCAGGCGGTCTCGCCTGATCTCTGGTTTCCGACTTCTGCTCAATCCGGCGCAGCTCGCGGATCAGTTCCCCCAGCGTATGGCCTTCGATGTATCGCATCGCGTAGAAGTGCACGCCGCGATCGCAGCCGACGCCGTACACGTCCACGATGTTCGGATGATCGAGCTGGGCCGCGGCCATCGCTTCGTTCTTGAACCGCTGCAGGTGCCGCGGGTCCATCACGGCCGCGAAGGGCAGCACCTTCAGGGCGACGCGGCGGCTGAGCGAATTCTGTTGGGCCTCGTACACTACTCCCATCCCGCCGCGGCCGATCTCGCGCACGATGCGAAAGTCGCCCAGCGTCCCCTCCGGCGATCCGCCGGGCTGATGACCGGCGAGCGGGGCGTCTGCCGAATGGGCCGCCTCAGGATCGACCGCCGAGTCTGCCCCCTTCAGCGTCCGAATTTGCAACAGGCCCGGCAGCACCTGCCGCAGCACCGGAGCGATCTGCGGATGCCGCCCGGCGTAGTCTTCGATCTGGGGCTGCTCGCCCTGGTTGAGTCGATCGAGGAACTCGTCGGCGACCTGGCCGATCAACTCCGTCAGCGAGACGCGCTCGTGGGCGGATATGTCGTTCATGGTTGAGATCCTTTCAGACCGCGCTCGGTCAGCACCCGGTGCAGACGCAGCAGCGCCCGGCCGTGGCGCTTGCTGGCGGTTCCCGGTGAGATTCCCAGCAGGCAGGCAGCCTCGTGGTTCGACAAATCGTCGAGATACCGCAGCAGCAGGATCTCGCGGTCGTCCGGCGAGAGTTCGGCCAGGGCCGCCCGCATCTGTGCCGCCAGCTCGCGATCGGCAAACTGCCGACTCGGCGAAGGTCCGGCGGCAAACAGCCGGTTGGCGAGCTGCAGCGACGAACGGTCCGGCAGACGGACCTCCCGGCGGATGCTCCGCCGGGCGGCCTCGACGTGGTCTCGCTGGAGATTCAGAATTCGTTCGTAAGCGGTCTTGCGGAGCCAGAGGGCGAAGGGCATCGGCCGGCGGGCGAGATAGTCGTCCAGCCGGCGGAAGGCTTCGAGATGGGCGTCCTGGATCACGTCGGAGGGATCGACGCGGGCCCCGAGCCGCCGGTCGAGCCTCGCTTCGACCATCCGCCGCAGGGCCGGGCGGTGTTTCTCGAACAGCCGCTCGAAACTGGCCGTATCGCCGGACCGGACGCGGTCGAGCAGCCGGCGCGTTTCGCTGGAATCGGTGTCGGTGCGGCCCATCGTGCTTTCCCCTACTGTTTACCCACCAACCCAGGGGGAAATCGACAGGTTATCAGAAGGAAAAGGAGATTTCGGCCCTCAGCCGCGGCCGCGGGCGGAGCTGCGTGAAGGGCCACATCTTGTTGAACATCGTTTGGGTGGAAGATCGCAACATGGATTCATCTCCTGTTTTGCTGCGGCCTGCGTGAAAATGAGATGGCCGGATGCCGCCGCCTTTGGATGCAGTCGCCATCTGCGAGAACGACGGAGCACACTGCCGATGAAAAATCCCAAGCCACAGGGAGATTTCCCCCGATGCGCCTGCCGCCCAGCGACTGAGAGAATCCACTCCTGCAATCGCACCTTCAACAGCAATTTCCCAACGAGGAATGACGATGAGCACCGATGTCCTTCACCCTTCCGACGCCTGGCAATCGGATGCGCTTTACGAGGAGCACCACCCGCAGGCCTCACCCCAGAATGTGGGGACGCTCGAACGCTGGCTCGCGCTCGTCGGCGGGGGCGGACTGGCGATCTACGGCCTGACCACGCGGTCGTGGGGCGGACTGGCCGCGTCGCTGGCCGGGGGATTGCTGGCCTACCGCGGCTGGACCGGCTATTGCCCCGTCTATCGCGCGGCGGGAATCAACACGGCCGTCCATCACAACGAGCGCCGCGGCGTGAAGGCCCAGCAGGGCGTGAAGATCGAGCGCTCGCTGCACATCGAACGCGAGCCGCAGGAACTGTACGACTTCTGGAGGAACCT
>JAHWKJ010000622.1 GCA_019347905.1 Planctomycetota bacterium | reverse complement strand
CGGCGAGGTGGCTTACATGAAAGACACGGACGGCGACGGACGTGCCGATCTGCGCGAGACGTGGTTCACCGGCTTCGCCGAGGAAAACCCGCAACTGCGGGCCAATCACCCGACGTTCGCTCTCGACAATCGCATCTACATCGCCAACGGCCTGCGCGGCGGCACGGTCGTCGCCAAGAAGGCGGAGTGGGCCGCCGGAGCGCAGCCGGTTTCGATCGGTGGCCGCGATTTTCGCTTCGATCCTTTGAGCGGCTGCTATGAGGCTGTCTCGGGCGTTGGGCAGTTCGGGATGACGTTCGACGACTTCGGCAACCGCTTCGTGTGCTCGAACCGCAACCCCTGCAAGCACGTGGTGCTCGACCAGCGGTACCTGGAGCGGAGCCCCGGCGTCGCCGTCGCCGCGGTCGAGCACGATGTCTCGCCCGCGGGCGAACTGTCGCGGGTGTTCCCCATTGCGCGGGCCTGGACGACCTCCACACTGCATGCTGGCCAGTTCACGGCCGCCTGCGGAGTGACGATCTATCGCGGCGACCTGTTGCCACAGGGCTTCCGCGGGAACAGCTTCACGTGCGAGCCGACGGGCCACCTCGTTCACCGCGACGTGCTCTCGCCGGCCGGAGCGACGTTCACCTCCAAGCCCGGCCACGAGGGCATCGAGTTTCTTGCCAGCCGCGACGAATGGTTCAGCCCCGTGAATCTCGCCGACGGACCCGACGGGGCGTTGTACGTCGTCGACATGTACCGGGCCGTGATCGAGCACCCGCAGTTCATGCCGGAAGAACTCAAGACGCGTCCGGACCTGCGATACGGCGACGACCGCGGGCGCATTTACCGCATCGTGCCCGGCGGCGGCTGGGCGCGGCCGGCCCATTGGGGGATTTCGCAGGACGATCAGCCGGCGGAGAAGCTGACCACCGCCGAGCTGGTCGAACTGCTCGACCATGCCAACGGCTGGCATCGGGACACGGCGGCGCGGCTGCTTTACGAACGGCAGGATACCGCGGCCGGTACCCTGCTGAAGGAGCGGTTTCGAAAAGGCTTCCGCGCTCGGGGCCGCGTCCACGCGCTGCGCGTGCTCGATGGGCTATCCCTGCTGGATGAGGAAACGGTTGCGGCTGCCTTGGGCGACGCCACCCCGTGTGTCCGCGAGCAGGCCCTGCTGCTGTCTGAGCGGTTTGAGTCGCCGGGAGCGGACCTCCGCCGCGCGCTGGCGGAGATGCTGACGAGCGACGCAGACGACAAACTGGCGTTCCAGGCGGTGCTCACGATCGGCACCGGAGATGCGGCCGATCCGATGCATGCGGTGGAGCGGCTCAGCCAAGCCGCGGTGCTGCGCGCGAGCGACCCGTGGATGCGGACGGCTGCGACACTGGCGGTCGCCAGGCAGCCCGGCACACTGTTGGCCCGGCGGATGCTGAGCGTGAGCATGCTGGAAGCGTCGGTCTCTCCGCAAAGCGCCGCCGCCCTTGCAGAACTGGTGCGTAGTACGTGGGAAGTGGCCGGCGCCGGCGGCGTCGATGCGGCAACCGGAGAACTGCTGTCAGAATTCAGCATTGGCTGGAAGCGGCTGGCGCGGGCCCGCGAGAGCGTTGCTCCTTCGCCGCTCTCACGCGTGCTGTTGGCGGCACTGCGCGGTTTGGGTGAGGGGCTGTCGCGCCGGCGTGTGACACTGGCGGCGGCGTCCGAGGGCATTGCACCCGAAGCCCGCGACGCGGTCTCCGCGCTGCGGGATCTGGCGGTGCGTGTCGTGGAAGACCGCGAAGCTGATGGCAAATTCCGCATCGAAGCTGTCTCCGCCCTGCGGCACTACCCTTACGGGGCAGCCGGGCCGCCGCTGAAAGGGCTGGTGGCGAGCGACGCCGAGCAGTCGCTGCGGCTGGCGGCGATCGAGGCGCTCGCCCGCTTCCGGGACAGCGATCTCGCGGAATACTTCCTCAAACAGTTCGCGGCCGCCACGCCCACGATCGGGCGAGCGCTGCTCGATGCCATGCTGAACGACGCAGGCCGCGCGAAGCATCTGCTGGCCGAGATTGAGGCCGGCCGCTTCGACCGCCGCGAACTCGACGCGGCCCGCGCGGGGCGACTGCTCAAGCACCGCGATCCTGTCATCCGCCAGGCGGCCCACAAGCTGCTGGCAGCCGAAGTGCCTGAAGAGCGGCGACAGGTCATCGATGCCTATCAGGCGGCGCTGTTCGGCGAGCAGCGGCTGTACGTGAAGGCCGACGCCGAACGTGGCCGCGCCGTGTTCGAGAAAAACTGCGTGACCTGCCACCGCGTGGGCGAGCTGGGCGTGAACGTGGCCCCCGACATCGCCGACTCGCGGACGCGCCAGCCGGAGCAATTGCTCGTTGACATTCTCGATCCGAATCGGGCCATCGACAGCAACTATTTCAGCTACACGGTCGTCACGACTGAGGGCCTCACCCACACCGGCATCGTCGCCACCGAGACGGCCACGTCGGTCACGCTGAGGCAGCCGGAAGGCAAGACCGTCAGCGTGCTCCGCGACGAGATCGACGAGATGGTCAACAACCGCGTCTCGCTGATGCCCGTGGGCCTCGAAAAGACGATCCCGCCGGAGCAGATGGCGGAACTGATCTCGTTCCTCAAGAACTGGCGCTATCTGGGCGGCCGCGTGCCGATCGACGGCTTGGCAAAGCCGCCGAACACGCCCTAAGATTGCAGGGAACGGCAGCGCATCGAGGCATCGTTTAGCCGCGTCCCAGCGGGACGCGCGGAGCCTCGCGTCCTGCTGGGATAAACGCGGCTGAACGGAGCGCCGAGGTTTCGGGAGGATGATCGGACATGCCCGGCATTGTGATACCCTGCCCGCACTGCGGGAAGGAGTTGCGGCTGCGCGACCGCAGCAAGCTGGGCCGCAAAGGCAAGTGCCCCTCGTGCCAGCAGAGCTTCCTCCTCCAGGAGCCGGAAGAGGTCGAGCTGGAGCTGGTGGAAGCGCCCTCGCCGGCCGTGGGCAAGGGAGCCATGTGGATTCCCGACTCGGCTGCGGGTCCTGCCGCCTCACCAGACCCGGGCGCATTGCCGGGGGCTGCGGCCCAGGACTTTGCGGGCTTCGATTTTCAGGACGATGCGGCCGCGGCACCAAGTCCGCTCAAGGAACTGCGGACCCGCCGCGGCCGCCGGAGCAAGACGGGAATCATCGTCGGTGGCGCCGTCGGCAGCCTGCTGGCGGTTGCGGTGCTCGTCTTCGTCTTCACTCGCGGCAGAGAAGAACCCAAACCCGAACCGAAGAAGCGCGTCGCCAGCGTCGAGTACAAAGCGGCCAAGGAAGAGCTCCGCGACAACTTCAATCTGGCCGCCGCCGCCAGTCCGACCCACGGCAAGCCCATCGAACTGCTGCACGTGCCCTCCGGCGCGAACATCATCTTTCACATCCGGCCGGCGGAACTGTGGAGCGAAGAACCGCAGGCCCAGGAGCTGATGGCTTGTCTCGGCGACGTGGGGCAGTGGGCGCAAGCGAAGCTCGCCGAACTGTGCCGCTTCGAGCCGAAGGAGATCGAAGAAGCGCTCATCTGCCTGATCCTGCCCGTGCGGGGCGAGCCGCCGGATGTGGCCGTCGTCGTCC
>JAHWKJ010000621.1 GCA_019347905.1 Planctomycetota bacterium | reverse complement strand
GAGCAGCCGCCGGGGACGCGCTGACTCGCAGCTACTTCGAGCACGCCCTCGCCTCCCTCGGCGACGCCGAAGGCCTCGCCGCCCTGCGGCGGAACCTGGCCGACGACGATCCAGCGATCCGCACGTACGCGGCGACCTTCGCCGGCGACGCAGGAGCAGTCGAGTTCGCCCGCGACCTGGCACGGCTGCTGGAGGACGAGACGCTCGACGTCCGCGTCCGGGCCGCACAGTCGCTGTTCGTTCTCTCACAGCCGAAGTCGGAACTCTGAGGTTGGCCAGGAAGGCCTCCCTGCCGACCCCTTGTGGAAGTCCTCCGCCAATTCGTTCACAAGCTCTGAGACCCTGCTAAAACAACTCGTGGATCTCCCGGTGCCCGAAATCGACCAGCGGGACTGGGCGGCCGGCGGGGCCGGGGAGGTGGCTCTCGAGGTCGAAGCCCAGGCTGTGGAAGATTGTGGCCACCACGTCCGCCGGCTCGACGGGACGCTCGGCCGGGACGCCGCCGATCGGGTCGCGGGCGCCCACCACTCGGCCCCCCTGCACTCCGCCGCCGGCGAAGTACATCGTCCAGCACTGCGGCCAGTGGTCGCGGCCGCCGGCCGGGTTCACCCGCGGCGTGCGGCCGAACTCGGCGAGGTTGCAGACGAGCGTCTTGCCCAGGAGGCCGCGGTCGGCGAGGTCTTCCAGCAGCGCCCCGTAGGCGCGGTCGTACATCGGCGCCACGATGTCCCGCATACCTTCGATCGACGTGAAGGGCTTCGTGCCGTGGATGTCCCACGTGATCTCGTCGAACACGGTCAGGAAGGTGTTGATTGTGACAAACCGCACTCCGGCCTCGATCAGCCGCCGCGCCATCAGGCAGCACTGGCCGAAGCGGTTCTGGCCGTACTTCTCGCGGACTTCCTGCGGCTCCTGCGCGAGGTCGAAGGCCGCGCGGGCGTCCTTGCTGGTGATGATGCGGAAGGCCGACTCGAAGCTGCTGTCCAATAGCTTGGCGTCCTGACTCTGCTCGAAGGACGCGACGGTGCCGTCGACGATTTCGCGCAGGCGGCGGCGGCGGTCGAGCCGCGCTTCGCCGATCGATGCGGGGGGCAAGAGGTCCGGCACTTTGAAGTCCGGCTTTGAAGGGTCGGCGTTGAGCACGAAAGGGTCGTGCGCCTTGCCGAGAAAGCCGGCTTCCTGCCCGTGCGGCATTCCGCCGCCCGTGCGGCCCATCTTCTCGGGCAGAACGACGTGGGCCGGCAGGTCGGTCTTGCGGCCGCGCAGGTAGCCGAGCACACAGCCCGCGTGCGGCGTTTCGATGCCGCCGGTGAACAGCCGGCCGGTCTGCAGCATCTGGTGGCCGGTGTCGTGCACGGCGGCCGCGGTGTGATAGCAGCTTCGCACCAGCGAAAACTTGTCGGCGTGCCGGGCGTGCTGCGGGAAGATCTCGCTGATCTGGACTCCGGGTGCGCTGGTCGAGATGGGATTGAACGGCCCGCGGATCTCGGCCGGGGCGTCGGGCTTCATGTCCCACGTGTCGAGCTGGCTGGGCGCGCCGAGGTTGAAGATCATGATGACGGCGCGGTCGTCGTCCTTGGGCGCGGTCCCGGCGGCTTCGAGCGCCTTCAGTTCCGCGAGCGTGAGGCCGACAGCCCCCAGCGTGCCGACCTGCAGAAAGTCGCGGCGCGAAACGCCGTCGCAGGTGTGGGCGGAGCCTTTGCCGGTGAGATTCAACATGGCCAGTCTCCGGAGCGATCGAGTGCCGTATCCGCCTGCGATTCTAAACGGCCGGGGCGGCCGCGACAATCAGCGCGGCCACCCACGTGGCACAAGCGTCCCGCTTGTGCCGCTCGTGCCGCTCGTGCTCGAACGGCGTTTGTGGTGCTCCATGAGCAAGCGGGACGCTTGCTCTACGGCCGCCGCGGAGCGTAATTTCCGACTCCCAACTCTGCGAGCGACGGCACCTTGCCACCGGCGACGGCGGTCACGTCCTTCAGAATCTTCGGCAGGTCCGCCTGCGCTCCCGGCTGGACGAGCGCATGGTTGGCCCTCGCTTTGCCGTCCTTGCCGACGATGACCGTCAGGGTCACCTTGCGGTTGAGGCCCCACGCACCCGGACCTTCCGCACCGTCGAGCGAGACGGCGCTGGTGACCTCATCCGGCAGGTGCTTGTCGACGGCCTTGAGCCACTTCTCAGTCTCGGTAACGGCGGCCGAGAGCCACACGACGGCAAACGCCAGTTCCTCGCGCTTGCGTGACTTCGCGTACTGCATCAGCCCCCGCACGACGGCGAACGCGGGCCGCGTGCGCTCGTGGACGAAGACCACCAGCACGGGCTTCGCGCCGGCCTCGGCGATGACGTCCCACTCCTTGCCCGCCTCATCGCCAAACACGCCCCGCACCGTGAGCGGCGGCAGTTTCTCGCCTGGCTGCGGACCGGAGAACACTTCCTCGTCAGCGGCCAGCGCGGACGCCACGCACAGGCAGCACATGGTCGCCAGGAACAGCCATCGCATTGGGTTCTCCAGTCGCAGCAAGTCCGACACTGTTCGCCGCATGTGCGATGCATTATAGCGGTGCGCAGAACGGATTCGCACGTCGAAGCCGTCGCACCGTTTAGCCGCGACTCGATAGAGGAGCGCTCCGTCTCGCGGGCTCTCCTGGCAGAGCGCTCCTCTGGCGAGTCGCGGCTAAACGTTGAGTCGCGGCTAACAAGATGCGGCCTCACCGCCAATAGCCGCGACGGGTCGCCTGGTATTCCTGGATGCCCTGAAAGCAGAACAGAGCGAAGAAGATCGCCAGCATCCGCGGCTCGAGATTCAGGCTGAAGTCGCCAAAGTTGAACGCGGGCACGTCGCGGGCCGCACACACGGCAGCGTAAATCGCGACCGCACCGGCCACGCCGATCGAGATCATCTGCGAGGTTCTCAGGCCATTACGCGGGCTGTTGTGGATCGCCAGCAGGCGTACGATCTGCCCGCCGTCCAGCGGATAGATCGGAAACAGGTTCAGCACGTTCCAGACGAGGTTCGCCCACAGAGCAAAGTAAACCGCAACGCCGACATACTCGTTCCACACCCAGCCCTGCCGAACGGCAACCTCACGAAACGCATACACGGCTGCATACAACAGGAACCCCGCCCCCGGCCCCGCCGCCAGCACGGCGATGTCTTTGCCGGTCGAGTGCCGCGTGGTCGTCGCGTAGCCGCCGAAGAACTCCAGCGAGATCTCCGGATACCAGCCGAAGGCCCGTGTGGTGACCGCGTGTCCGAGTTCGTGTACCAGTACCGAGACGAACACGACGGCCATGCCGACCAGCGTCAGGTCCGGCCGGTCTGGAATCCACGCGATAAACGCCGCCGTCAGCCAGAACACCGGATGCACACGGACCGGGATCCCGAACAGACCGAACCGCAAGTCATAGGGAGTAGGCCCGAGTTGACCGAACATGCCGCGGACTGTAGCGGGAGATGCGGGGTTTGACAATCGGCGCTATCGTGAGTCGCCGTGATGGTTGTGTGGGTCGCACACGTTGATGAAAACCTCAACCAGATGAATCCCCGTGCGAGCTGGCGCCTGCAACATCGCTTTCAGCCCCGGTAGGGGCGCTGGACC
>JAHWKJ010000097.1 GCA_019347905.1 Planctomycetota bacterium | reverse complement strand
CGACGTATTACATGGAGGGCAGCGAGTACACCGAAACGTCCGGCTCCGATCTCAAGAGCTGGTGGAACCGCAAGGCGATGGAATTCCACGTCCGGCACCACCAGCAGCGGCTGCTCGAAGACGCCGTCGAGCGGGCCAACGAGGATCCCCGGTTCCTCACCGGCGGCTGCGAAGAGGGCGGCTGCGGCCACCATCCGCAGCATCAGGGGCACTTCGACTGGCTCTTCCCGTGGAAGAAGCACGCCGCGCACGCCCATCACACCGCCATGAGCCACGCCGAAGCCCACGGCCAGGTCTGCAATCAGGCAGCTTATGCGTCGCCCGTGCAGCCGTGCGCCCAGCCCTCGCAACCGTGCGCCCAGCCCTCGCAGCCGTGTGCCCAGCCGTCGCAACCGTGCGCCCAGACGCAGCGCGCCGACTGTTGCTCCAGCGAACCGGCGGCGGCTTGCACGCCCTGCCAGCCCTGCCCCAGCGACTGCTGTCAGCCAGCGTGCACAACGCACGCATCCCCCCACTGCTGTCAGCACAGGTGCCCAGACGAGGACGATGGCCTCCGCGGCTGGGTTCGAGAAGATTGCCGCAAGAAGAAGCGCTGGTTCCATTGCTTCACCAACCTGTTCAGCGACGACGACGAGTGCCCCTGCGGCGAACACTGCGCCTGTGTGAACTGCGCCTGTGGCGAAATGAACGACGACGGCCACGGCTTCTGCCGCGGGGACGGCAAGTGGTGGTTCACTCACGCCCGCGAGACCGGACACTTCGCCCGCGATCCCGACTGGAGCTGGGAGTACGAGGGCCGTGCACGCTACCGCTCGCCCTCGGAGATGCGGCTCGATCACCTGCGGTGCCACTTCGGCTACTTCGCGCCCACCGGCTCCTGCGGAGCGGGAACACCCATGGCCGGCCATTACAACCTGGCCTACCCGGTGAACCCGCAGTACCTCGATCCCCGCGACGGCGGTATCTACGCGGCGCAGGGCTACGGGGCGCCCATGGCTGTGCCGCTCGCGCCCAACGTCGGTCACACCTACAACTACGGCTGGGGCGTTCCGTCCAGCCGGCTGACGCCGATTTCGCGGCCCTAGGGCCTTGACGACGCTAAACCTTTGAATCAGCCGGCACGCGCTAGCGTCCGGTTCGCACGGCCGGAACCGGGGCTAGCGCCCCGCGGCTCATTCCGCAACCCGAAGTCTCAGTGGTGACAAACATGCCTCAGGCTCACTTCGCCACCTTGACCGCGGCCCTGCTGGCGGCCTGCGCTGTGTCGAATGCTTCGGCCCAGGAGGCGCGGCACGGTGCGATCCGCATCAGCGACCGGCCGCATTCTTCGACAGTTGCGCACGCGGTTGCGTTTTCAGTCTCGGATGCGGCGCCGCAGCAGGCAGAGTGCCGACCCGGTGAAGTCGCTCCCTGTCCGGAGTGCGAAGCCGGCTATTACGGCGACGCCCACGCCCACGCCTGGGGACACCACGGCTATGGTCCTTCCGGCTACGATTACCCGCCGGCGCGGCATCACAGCCCCTTGAGCGTGTGGCTGTGCCACGACGGGTCGTGCACTCACTCCCCCGATCACGGCTGGGCGCGGCCCGTGAAACACCCGATTAACCGCGTGCCGGTGCTCTACAACCGCTGGTGGCCCACGCGGTGGTACGGCGAGCCGGGAAGCGGGCTGGCGGCGGTGTATCCCACGGTTTACCAGCCGACTGACACGACACAGCTCGGCTACTACTATCAACGGGTGCCGTTCTGGACACAGCAGCCCGAGAGGCTCCCGGCCCCGCCGTGGCCGCCCCAGTGGCATCACCGCGAGTGCCCGTGGCTGTATGGGACAAATCATCACGGCTACGCGCCGTATCGCGGCCCTCACGGTCTGCACGCCTGCTTGCACCGTCTGCACGGGCACAGCCACGACGACGACAGCGACGAGTATCGCGGTCACGCATATCCGTGCCCGAACGGCTATTGCGAAGCCGACTGTCCGAACGGCCACTGCGAGTGCCCGTCCGGCACCGTACCCGTCGCGCCGCAAACCGCTCCTCAGACCGAAACCCCGTCGACCGAAACCCCGTCGCCGGACGACGGCACCACCCCGCCACCGGCTCCGGTAGAAGTCAGGCTCGGGCATTCCACCGGCACTTGGCAGTCGACGGCGAGCCGGTAAGGTCTCCCCTCGGGGACCGCGATCAGTGCGTTTCGGCGCACCTTGACATAATTGGGGGTTTTGGCTGTAATCCACTTGTGTCAGGCTGCGTAAAATGCGCGGCACTGGTGGACTTTTTGGTTTATATGGCCCGTTTTTTTGACTGGCGAGGCTCTCGCCGAGCGTTTGCCTCAATTGCAAAAGTCCGCGATTTCGTCGCCAGACCGGCGCGGCCACGGGACGGCCTGCCGATTTGCCGATAACGTGTGAGAGGGAGACCCCGGGAGCTGCATCACCCGCCGCCAGCGGCACATCCGGCGATTTTGGAGGGGTTGCCCGCGCGTGGGGACGCGCTGGGCCGCCACCACCGGACTCCGCATCGGCGGCCAAAAAGAGCACACCTGCCAGACGGAGCGGATCGCGGGTGCATCACAGATGAAGGCTGGGAACCACCGAGTTCGGACGGTCGTCACCGGAGTGGGCGTCGTCTCTCCGATCGGCATCGGTAAAGATGCGTTCTGGGAGAGTCTGCTGAAGGGCCGCTGCGGGATCGGGTTTCTGCGCGCCTTTCCCACCCACAATCTGCCCTGCAAGCTCGCCGCCGAAATCCGCGATTTCAATCCGCTGGACCACGTCAGGCACCGCAAGTTCCTGAAGGTGATGTCGCGGGACATTCAGCTCGGCGTCTCCGCGGCCGTGCTCGCCGCGCGGGATGCGGGGCTGGAGCCGGGCGCCGTCGATCCGGACCGGCTGGGCGTCTCATTCGGCTGCGGCCGCATCTCGACGACGCCCGAAGAACTGGCCGACGCGGTGAAGCTCTGCTCGCAGTCGAACGAGTTCAGCTACACGCGGTGGGGCGAAGACAGCATGGGGAACATCGCCCCGCTGTGGCTGCTGCGGCAGCTTCCCAACATGCCCGCCTGCCATATCTCGATCGAGTACGACGCCCGCGGGCCGAACAATACCATCACCAGCCGCGACTCGTCCGCTCTCCTGGCATTGGCGGAAGCCGTCGATGTCATTCGCCGCGGCGCGGCCGATGCGATGCTCGTGGGCGCCTGCAGCTCCAATGTGCACCCGGTCGACATCGCCAAACTGAGCCTGTACGAGGGCCTGTCGCGCCGCGAGGACGATCCGGAGAAGGCCTGCCGGCCGTTCGATTTCGGCCGCGACGGCACGATCGTCGGCGAAGGCGCTGGTGCCTTCGTGGTCGAGGAGTACAACCACGCGCTGGCCCGCGGGGCCGAAATCTACGCCGAGATCCTGGGCGTGGGCGCCGGCTGCGACGGCCGCGGCTACGCCAACGGCGCCGGCGGTACGGGGCTGGTGCGGGCGATTCAGAACGCGTTGAAGCAGGCCGGCATTGAGCCTCGCGAGCTGGGTCACATCAATGCCCACGGCAAGAGCACGCAGCGCGACGATCTGGTCGAAGCGCGCGCCTACTACCGTGCCCTGGGGGACGTCGCCCGCGACATTCCCGTGACCGCGCTCAAGAGCTATTTCGGACATTTCGACGCGGGATCGGGAGCGGTGGAACTGGCCGGCAGCGTGCTGGCGCTGCGTCACCGGGCGATCCCTGCTACGCTGAATTACGAAATACCCGATCCGCGCTGCCGCTTGAATGTCGTGCATTCCGATCCGGAAGATCAGCCGACGCCGACGGCGATCAGCGTCAATCGCACGTCTATGGGTCAAAGCGCCGCCGCGATTCTGCGGGCGGTGTGAGACTACTGCCAACGCCGGAGCGGATTCGCCTCAATGCGCGTCGTCTTCCTGGGCACCGGGGGCTACCACCCCTGCCAGCGCCGCCACACGGTCTCAGTGATGCTGCCGGAGATCGGCGTGGCGTTCGACGCCGGCACGAGCTTCTTTCGCGCGGGCGACTGGCTCCAGACCGATTCGCTGAGCATCTTCCTCTCCCACGCGCATTTGGATCACATCGCGGGCCTGCAGTACCTGCTCGTCCCGCTGTATAACGGGCGGTTATGGTCGGTGCGAATTCACGGCGCGGCGGGCCATCTGCGGGCCGTGCGGGAGCACTTGTTTGCCCCGCCCTTGTTCCCCATCAACCCCGCCTACGATTACGTGGATCTGGAGGCAGGCGCGGCCGTGTCGGTCGCCGGCGGTGCGATGCGGCACCGGCCGCTCGAACACCCGGGTGGCTCGACCGGCTATCGACTCGAGCTGCCGGGCAGGTCGCTGGCGTTTATCACCGACACGACCGCGGACGGTTCATACACCGACTTCGTGCGCGGCGTGGATCTATTGATTCACGAGTGCAACTTCCCCGACGCGCAGTCCGCGTGGGCGCGTCAGACCGGCCACAGCCACACGACGCCCGTGGCGGAACTGGCTCGCGACGCCGGCGTCGGTCGGCTGGTGCTGTTGCACTTCGACCCGCAATGCCAGGACGACGATCCGATCGGCCTGGGCACGGCCCGCGCCATCTTCACGGAGACGATCCTCGCCGAGGACGAGCTCGTGCTGGAGTGGTGAAAGCCGATGGAAGCCCACCGGTTGCAACCGGTGGGCTTCTGGAATGCGTTCACTGCGGCGGCGCGGCTGCCGATTCGCGTTCATGCCTCGTGCGGCCCGGCCACGCGAAGAGCAGCGCCGCCGCCAGGCACAGCGAGACGTCGAAGGCATTGATCCACTTCGATGCCTCGTGCAGAGCGACGAAGCTCGCCGGCTTCGCCCCGCCGGCAGGAAGAATCATCGCCTCCAGCGGCCGATAGACGAAGAAGTAATCGACGAGCATCGTCGCCAGCGCCGCCAGCGCCAGACCACAGGCGACAGACCCGCGGCGGCGTCCCAGCGCCGGGTGCCTGCGGGCCGCAACTCCCGCGGCCGCGCCGACGCCCACCAGTGCGAACCCGCAGGCGTAGTACATCGGAAACCGCAGCACGACCAGCCGATCGCGGGTCCTCGAGTCGAACTCAAACTCGAAGCCCGCCTGCCGCGGCCGCACCTCGCGAATGGAAGTCGCCACAAACAGCCCCGCCGCTCCCACCCAGGCAGCCAGAGCAACGCGGGCCACCATCACAGCCATGGTTCGCATGGCACGGTCTCTCAAAACTGCTGCTGACCCATGCCGCCAGTTTCGGCTAAGATGGCCGCAGCCGTCGAGGCGGATCGCGGGCTCGTACCATCCGCCGGCCGCATCTCCGACCGTTATTTAGGGGAAGTTCACACGATGCGTGCGCGAGGGACCGTCGGTACGCTGCTGGTGCTGCTGTTCGCCGTCTCGATCCGTCTTGAGGCCGCCGATCCTCCGTCGCCGGCGCTGGCGTTGTCGTTTCGTCCCGTGCAGAAGGACGTCGAATACGACACCCCCGCCCGCGGCGACTTCGAAAAGTGTACGGTCCGCGTCGAGCGCGAGGGCAAGCGCTCCGGCTGGGTCGTGCTCTCGCCGGAGGGTCTCGCGCTGCGGCGCTTCGTCGATACCAACGGCGACAATGTCGTCGACCACTGGCGCTACTATCAGGGCGGGTTGGAAGTCTATCGCGACCTCGACAGCGACTTCAACAACAAGGTCGACCAGTCGCGGTGGCTGAACACCGCCGGCTCGCGCTGGGCCCTCGATGCCAACGAAGACGGCCGTATCGACGGCTGGAAGGTGCTCTCCGCCCAGGAGGCCGGCCGCGAGGCCGTCCGCGCGCTGGTCACGGGCGACGTGGCGCTCCTCAGGACGCTGCTGGTTTCGGCCGACGACGTAAAGGCCCTGGGCCTCGAAGCCGAGCTTGCTAAGAAAGTGATGCAGTCGGTCTCGGAGCCGGAGAAAAAGCTCAAGGCCGCCCGCTCCGACACGAAGACCGTGGCCGCCGAGACGCAGTGGATGCGGTTCGATGCCGGTGCGCCTTCGGTCGTTCCGGCCGACGACGGCAAGGCCGACCGCGATCTGTACGTGTACGAGAACGCCATCGCGATCGTCGAGACAAAGAACCAGCCGGGGCTCATCCAACTCGGCGAATTGGTGCGCGTGGGCGACGTGTGGAAGCTCACGCAGGTCCCGCAGCCTTTGGGCGAATCCACGGAGGTCGCGGCGGGAGGACTGTTGATGCAGCCGCCGATTGCCACAGTGCCGACTGCCGCCACAACCGACAGCCTCTCGCCCGAAGCCCAGAAGCTGCTGGCCGAACTCCAGGAACTGGACAAGAACAGCCCCAGCGCCGCGGCCGATGCCGAGGCACTCGGACGCTACAACGCCAAACGCGCCGATCTGCTCCAACAACTCGTTGCGGTTTCGAGAAGCGAAGCCGAACGCGAGCAGTGGACGCGGCAGATGGTCGACGGCCTGGCCGCGGCCGTGCAGACGGGCGGCTATCCGGCGGGCCTGAAACGGCTGGAGACGATCGAAGCCGATCTGGCCAGGGCCTCCGGCCGTTCCGACCTCGCCGCTTACGTAAAGTACCGGCGGATGCTTTCGCGCTACAGTCTCGATCTGCAGTCGGCCGCGGCCAGCACCGAGGAACGCCAGAAGCTGCAGGAGGCCTGGCTCGCGCAGCTCGAAGCCTTCGCCAAAGAGCACCCACAGGCGGAAGACGTCCCCGCCGCGATGTTTCAGCTTGCCATGGCCCAGGAGTTCGCCGGCAACCTCAAGGAGGCCCGCCGCTGGTACGACGCGCTCGTGGACAAGCATGCCGCCAGCGACGCCGGCCGCCGCGCGTCCGGCGCGATCCGGCGGATCGACCTGGAAGGCAAGCCGCTGGAGTATTCCGGTCCGGGGCTGAAAGGCGGGGCGGTCGACCTGAAGAGCTTCCGCGGCAAAGTCCTGCTGGTGCGGTTCTGGTCGACGTGGTGCAAGCCCTGCACCGAGGACCTGCCGCAGATCCGGGCGCTGTATCAGCAGTACCGGGCCGATGGCTTCGAGATCGTAGACGTCAACCTCGATACGACCACCGAGCCGGTGGCCGACTTCATGGCGAAGCATGGCATCACGTGGCCGCAGATCCACGAGCCGGGCGGCCTGGAGAGCAGGCCGGGGAAGGCGTTCGGCATCGTCTCACTGCCGACGATGTTCCTCATCGGCCGCGACGGGAAAGTCGTCAGCCGGAGCACATCGGTGGCGGCGCTCAAAGAGAAGCTGCCGGAACTGCTCAAGGCGCGCTAGGGCTGAAAAATGGATGAGCGGAGCCCGGCAGCGCCGCGAAGAGGCAAGCGTGACGCTTGGTTTCAGGCACGACGCGAGCGTTATCTGCGATCCTCTATTCTCTATCCTCCATCCTCATCTTCAAGTCACGGCGCCACGAGCGCCCCGTGCTGGTCGATGTGCTCCAGCCAGCGGCGCACTGACGCATCCCGCTGCTGCAACGGGGCGGTGGGACGGAAGTCGTACGTGCGGCCGGTCAGCCGGCGGATGTGGTAGATCGCCAACTCGCGGACGGCGATGTGATCGTGCTCCAGCTTGCGGACCAGATCGCGGGACGCAAACTCGTTCGCCGCATCCTTCGCGTTGGCGCCCCACAAGAGGCCGTACACCGTATCGACGTCCCCGGCGGGAAACGCCCCTTCCAGCGCCGTCTTTAAGAGTTCGCCATTGGCGGGATCGCGGGGCAGCCAGGCCCGCAGGCCTTCGATCGCCGCCAGCCGCGCTTCCTCTTTCATGTCGGTGTTGGCCAGTTCTGTCGCCAACGCCTGATACAGTTCGAGCAGCGCCTGCGTCTTGACGGCCAGCTCCGACACCCGCGGGCGCTTCTCTCTCGCGGCCACGCGCAGGTTCCCGGCCAGCGCCTGTTCGTCGAGAAGATCCTCGTAGAGAGCCGCAGCCTGACGCGCCGACAACGTTGGCGGGGGCGCGTCCGGATCGAGCCATGGCGGCAGCACCGTCACCGGAGAAACGACGGCGTTCTCGCGCTCCTGCGGCGTCAGGTTCAGCCAGCTTCCTTGCGGAACGAGCCGCGACCATTCGCCCGCCGAGATCTGCACCTGGCCGCTCGCCACAATTAACTGACCCTCGTACGGCTTGGCGCTCAGATCCTGCCCTGGCTGGTCGGGCAGCGTAAGGCGCAGCACGAGGCCCAGCCGCGTTCCCGGCTCCAGCAATTCCAAACGCCAGGTGATGTCGCTGGCGGCGACGGCGACGACCAGTGGCTGCACGTCGTCCTCGGTACGCTCGATGACGAGGCCGCCGCGATCGATGCGGAAACCCAGCGCAGCGGCCTGACCCGGCGGCAGGATTTCCACCCGCGTGCCAGCCCAGCCTGGGTCGGAGCCGGTCGTGCGTAAATCGCCCAGCAGCATCATCCGCGAGGCGCTTCCGGCCGGAGATAGCTCAGCGTCGAACGGCTCGGGAGCGGCCAGCCGTTCGCCCGGCCGCACCACCGAGCGGTACGGCAGAATCGACCACGCGTCGCTCCCCGGCTCGGAGTGCAACAGTACGCCGGAACGGGAGACGTAGTGCAGTTCGACGGCATTCGCGGGAACGCCGGCTGCGGGCTGCCCAGGCGCGGCGGCTGGATCCGGCTCGGGCACGGGTTCCATCGGACGGGCAGCGTTGGCGGCGACCTCGGCGCCCGCGGGCGTGGGCGGCGTGCCGGTCGAGCCATCCGTGGGAAGATTGGCTCCGACCGGCGGCTGCTCGGGAACAACGTTACCAATTCCGGCCGCGGCGTCGGGTGGCGGCGGCGGATCGAGAGATGCGATCTCTGACGGCCGTTCGCCCGACGTTGCCGCTTCCGGTTCCTCCTGCGGCGGTACGCCGGCAGCCGACTGGGCACCGGTGCCGGCGCCGGCTTCGGAGACGGCCTGGCCGGCGGCCGTACCCGTTCCAGCGGCCGCAACGTCACCGCGACCCGCATCGGCAGGTTCGGACGTGCGGAACGGCGAGAACGAATCGTCGATGGCGATCAATCCCACCCAGGCGCCCACGGCCAGCAGAATCGCCGCGTAGGGCAACACCCGTTTCCAGACCGGCTTTGGACGGAGGTACTCGGGAATCGAATCGGCAAAGCCGCCGGTTGCAGCCGCGGCCGCCGGGACGGGTGGCGGTGCATCCATGCCACGAGACGGCCGGCCGTCTGCGTCCCCGCGTTCGGCCGCCGCGATGGAGGCCACGGCCGCTGCGGGCTTCTCCTGCCGCGAAGGCGCAGCGGACGGCGGCGGAACCGCAACGGATGGCGGGGCGGCGGCAGCGGCGGCCGGGGCCTTCCGCGGCACGAGCGCATACATGCGGTCGCGGCTGGCCTGCGGAATGTCGATCGGCTCGCCCAGCACCAGCGTCAGGATCTGATGGCAGGCCGCGACCTCGGCCAGGTGCACGTCCGATTCGAGACAGACCTTCTCCAAATCGGGCACGGCATGGGCCAGCAGCAGGTTGTCGAGGTATTCGGCGACGGAATTGGGATCGAGACCCGACTCCGGACCAGCGAGGCTCGGCGCGGTCAGCCGCCGCCGGCGCAGCACGTCGCGAATGCGATCGATCAGCTCGGTGGCGAATTCGCTCTGCGCGATCTTCTCGCCGATTTCCTTGGCCTGGGCCGGTTCCAGAATGTCGTCGAGGTAGGCCAGCAGGGTCCGCAGGGTCAGTCGCATGGGGGACATCCCGGTGATGATGCGCCGCGTGGCGACCGCGAAACGGCCGCTCTACAATCAGTAGTGCGTCGCGCGGGCCGAATCCGTGCAAGTTTTTTCAACAAAAGCCCGCCAATCCCACGGGCCCGAACCCGTTGGGCTTCAGGGGCGAATCTCCCGATGCTGTTCCGCGCTGAAAAGAACGCACCCCCACTCGATCCCACCGCGCTGGCGAAGTTCGGCCGGTTGGAAGTCGTCGCCCGGCTGGTCGTTGAAGGCTTCATGATGGGCCAGCACAAAAGCCCCTACAAAGGCACGTCCATCGAGTTCGTCGAGCACCGCCAGTACTACCCCGGCGACGATATCCGCCACATCGACTGGCGGGCCTACGGCAAAACCGGCAAATACTACATCAAGGAGTTCGAGGACGAGACGAACCTCAGGTGCCTGCTGGTGGTGGATGCCTCCGGCAGCATGGCTTACGGCGCGAGCACGCTGTCGAAGTTCGATTACGTGCGATACCTGGCGGCGTCGCTCGGCTATCTCTTGTTGAGCCAGCGCGACGCCACCGGCCTGATCACGTTCGACACGCGCGTCCGCGACCGCTTCGATCCCTCGGCCAATGCCCAGAACTTTCAGCGGCTGGTGCAGATGCTGGAAGTGCGCAAGCCCGGCCGCGAGACGAGTCTCGCCCGCGTCTTCGAGAAGCTGGTCCCCACCTTGCCCCGCCGCTGTCTGATCGTCATCTTCAGCGACTGCTTCGACGCCATCGAGCCGCTGTCGACGGTGCTTAAGGAGCTCAGGCACAACCGGCAGGAGGTGATCCTGTTTCATGTGGTGGCCCCTGAAGAGGAAGACTTTCCCTTCAGCCGCCCCACGCAGTTCCGCAGCCTCGAGCGCAAGGGCCACCGCCTGCTGGTCGATCCGCACCAGCTCCGCGCGATGTACCTGGAACAGTATCAGCAGTTCTGTGCAGAGCTCGTCCGCCATTGCGGCACGATCGGCGTTGACTATCAGAAGCTGGTGACGAACGAGCCTTATCACACCGCTTTGGGCGCCTTCCTCGACGCCCGCACACGCCGCAAAAGCAAACGCCTGTAGACTCGGGGGAGCGACGAAGCGGCCGCGGAGACGCACCATGAACGGACGCGCAGAAACCACCGAAGATTGTCGGGCCGTGCCGGTCCGGCTCTTGGCGCCGCGCGCGATCGCGATGTGTCTCTTTGCGCTCGTCGCCACTTCCGCCGTCGCCGAGGAGCCACGATTCATCGCCATGTTCGCCGGCGGCGCGCGGGAGGCGGCGAACGAGGTCCACGACTGGCACGATTCCAAATCCCAGCCGCGGATCGGTTCGCGGGCGCTGTTCGATCCCAACCAGCCCGTCCGCTGGCTCATCGACCGTTCGCTGCCGATGCCGGAAACGCCCACCGCCTACGTCGAATTCGTTGGCGGCGACCGCTTCCCCGGCGACGCGCTGGAGTTCCGCAGCGGCACAGCAGATCCCTACGAGCGGCGGGCGCCGCATCTGGTCGTGCAGCCGGCCGTCGACGTGCGGCGGCCGGGCACGAACGACGAACTCCCCGTGCGGCTTCTCACCCGCTGGGTCCGCCGCGTCGTCTGGAAACCGCTGGCCGGCGACGATTACCGCCCCGGCACCGTGTTTTTCGACGACGGCAGCCGCATCAGCTTCCGCTCGCTGCGCTGGATGCCGACAGGCGTGACGCTGCTGGTGGACGACGGCATCCGCGAGATCGGCTTCGGCGCAATGGCGCAGCTTCATCTGCCGAGCGTGGACCCGTGGGAGGCATACTTCGAGCAGCTTGCCGTGCTCACGCCCACGTGCGAGGCGCGGTTGATGCAATCCGAAACCACCGACGGCACGCGGGTGACGACGTCGGCCGAGCGTTTTGAGCCGATGCACCACGGCGACCAACGCCGCCCCGAAAGCTGGCATCACGTAGTGCAGCCCGCGTGGAGTCTCGACCCGTTCTGGCTGCGATTTCCCACGGTTCGCACGCGGCGGTTCTTTCACCCGCACGAACCGCCGCTGACGCTCGCCGCCCCGTCGCGCGTCGAGCAGCAGTCGATCTTCGGCGGCGGCTGGCGTCTGCAGGCCGACCAGAGCGTGCACGGCCGGCCGCTCGCGAGCGGCGAGCACGAATTCGCCTGGGGCTACGGCGTGCAGGCCGCTTCCGAACTGGAGTTTCCGCTGCCGGAGTGTGCCCGCACGTTCCGCACGCAGCTCGGCCTCGACCGTACCAGCGGCGACGGCGGTTCGGTGCGGGCGACAGTCGCGCTCGCCGGCGCAGCGCCGCGGCCATTGTTCGACAGCGGTTTGCTGGTCGGCTCCGCGAGCATCGCCGACACCGGTTCGCTGGCTCTCGGCGAAGGCGCCGGCCGAAAGCTGGTGCTTGCCGTCGATTCCCTCGCCACGAGTCCACCGCCGGGTGCTGACCCTTTCGATATCCGCGACGCGCTCGACTGGTTCGAGCCGCAGCTTGGCCTCGACCCGGCGGTGCTGAAGGCCGAGGTCGCGCGGCGAATCTTTACGGCCACACCGGTCCTGGAAGGCTGGCAGCTTGCGGCAGTCGATCCCGCGACCGTCACCGCCGTCAATCATTGGGATGCGAGCGACGCGAACGATCCGCGGTTTCGACTGCTGCTGGGAACCACCGGCCCGTTCGTGGCCATGTCTCAGCGCATGAAGATCGAAGCCGGCGATCGCTGGCTGGCGCTCGCGGCGTCGCGGATGTCCGACGAATACGCGCCCAGCCGCCTCCAGGTGAAGCTCGACGGCCGCGCGCTGGCGGAAGTCATGCTCACCGGCAAGGCGGCGTCGCCCGAAAGCTTTGAGCCGCTGCTCATCCCGCTCGACGACGAGCGCGAGCGCACGGCATTGGTCGAGATCGTGCAGATCCCGCAGGACAAAACGTCGCTGGTGGACTGGCGGGCCGTCCTGCCGCTCGCGCACCGGCCGGGCCTGTTGCGCGTGTTTGAAGACGACGAAGGACTCGTTGCGGCGCTGACTGGCGGCGAAGGTACGGTCGAAACGGTTGTCGAGGGAGCGCACTCGGGCCGGGCATTTCTCCGCGTGACGTCGCCGGGACGCTGGGAAGCTTTGCTGCAACCCCTCAAACGGCTGCCCGGCGGTGGGGCGGTCATCCGCGAGCGGCCGCGACTGGGCGAGTATCGCTACATCCGCTTCGCCTGGCGGAAGCCCGACAAGGGCCTGATCGGCCTCGGCGTCGGCCACGACGGCGAACTCGGCGGCGACGAAAATGACGCTCGCGCGTTTTTCGCCCAGGAGCGAGGCCGTCCCAAAGAACGCAAGCGATCCCGCCGCAACGTGGAGTTCGACGGACGCGGCTACCGGCATGGCTTCCGCTACGACGCCGGCGCCGGCGATCCGGAGCGTGCTCCCGTCCTGCGGCTCGACCGCAACCTGCCTTCCAAGTGGTCGCTGATCACACGAGATCTATACGGCGACTTCGGGAACTTCACGCTCACCGGCCTGGAGCTGACGGCCGCGGGCGGCGCGGCGGACTTCGACCACATTTACCTGGCGCGCGCCCCGCACGATTTCAACCACATCCCGGAGCAGTTGCCGCCGCCGGAGACGCCGACCACGCCGCCCGCCGATCCGAACATCGCGAAGTCGGCGACCGACCCGCTGCGGTACGGCGAAGTGCTGTCGGTTGCGGCGCCGCAGTTCACCACCGAACAGTCCGGCGGCGGCCTTCAGTTGCTGAAGCAGTACGCCCCCGTGGCCGATGTGCCCGCCGCTCGCCGCGACAACGTCGTGCGCACGATGCCGCCCGACCAGGGCAAGCCGTGCGTGCTGCGGGCGGCCGTCACCATTCCCGCCGGAAAGAAAGCGGCGCTCCACGCGACCGTCAGCCATCAGGAAACCGGCGACTGGCAGTTGATCGTGATGGTCGAAGGGCAGAAACTGCACGATTCCATCATCGGCGCCGCTACGGTGAAAGACGGCTGGGCCAACCTCGCCGTCGACCTCTCCCAGTTCGCCGGCAAATGCGTCCTGGTCGAAGTCCACAACCACCCCAACAACTGGCCGAACGAAGCGGCCTACTGGAAACGACTGCAAATCCTTCATCAGGAATGAATCCCAGCCCATGCCCCGATCCGCCGCCACCACCGGCCTCAACCGCTACAGCGCACGCATCACGCAGCCGCCCTCGCAGGGCGCGTCGCAGGCGATGCTCTACGGCACGGGCCTCACCACTGCGGACATGGACAAGCCGCAGATCGGCATCGCCAGCATGTGGTACGAGGGCAACACGTGCAACATGCACCTCAATCGCCTCGCCGAAGAGGTGAAGGCCGGCGTCGAGGCGGCGGACCTCGTGAGCATGCGGTTCAACACCATCGGCGTCTCGGACGGCATCTCGATGGGCACCGAGGGTATGTCGTTCTCGCTGCAGTCGCGCGACCTCATCGCCGACTCCATCGAAACCGTCATGTGCGCCCAGTGGTATGATGCCAACATCTCGCTGCCCGGCTGCGACAAGAACATGCCCGGCTGCCTGATCGCCATGGGCCGCGTCAATCGCCCTGCGCTCATGATCTACGGCGGCACCATCCGCGC
>JAHWKJ010000620.1 GCA_019347905.1 Planctomycetota bacterium | reverse complement strand
GGTGCGATACACGAGGTCCACATAATCGCCGTCGATCTGGTTCTCGTAGCCGGGCTGCCGGGCGAGATGCGCGGCCAGGACGCGGCAGTATTCGCACATGCGTTCGAGATGGGCGCCGGTGTCGGTGTCGCGCGACTCGGCCAGCTTGGCAAGCGCGAGGATGGTGACGTCGCGGGTGTCGAGCGCCAGGACCCGTGTCCCGGCCCGCACGCGCACGCACAGTTCGGCGGGATTGAAGGGCTTGGTCAGAAAATCGTCGGCCCCGGCCTCCAGCCCCGCCACCACGTCGCCGGCCTCGCGATGCGCCGTCACCAGGATCACGAAGACGTAGCCCGATCCGCGCCGCTCCCGAACGGCCCGGCACAGTTCCAAGCCGCTCAAATGCGGCATTTCCCAGTCGGAAATGACCATGCGAAACTGTCCTGTGCGCAGCAGTTCCAGGGCTTCCGCCCCGTCGTGGGCGCAGGTGACGTCGTAGCCCTCGGAGGCGAGCGTGTGCTCCAGGAGCTCCAGGGCGATTTCGTCGTCGTCGGCGATCAGGATTCGCATGGTGGTTCGTCCTTGTCTCAATCGCGAGCAAAGTGGACCTTGCGGCGGTCAGACCGACATGCAAGCGGCCTCAGGTGTGGTCGTGCAGGCCTGTTCGGCAACGGCGCTGAACCGACGCCATTCCTGCTCCAGGACGCGCGCCAGATCGTCCGCGTTGTCCCACCGCTTGCCGCGGGCGGCTTCTTCCAGTTCTGCGGCGGCGGCCGCCAGGGCCACGGCCGAGACGTTGGCCGCGGCCCCTTTGAGCGAATGCGCGAGCGAGCCGGTGCGTTCGGCGTCGCGGTCGGCGGCTGCCTCGAGAAGTTCGGGGCAGAGTTCGGCCGTTCGCTTCTGGAACTTCGCGAGGATCCGTTCGGCCAGTGAGGGGTCGTTGAGACAGCGGGCGAAGAACTCGTCGCGGTTCCAGACGGATGTATCATCGCCGTTGGTTCCGCTGGTTCCCCCCCTTACTAAGGGGGGGTTAGGGGGGGTCGGATTGCTCGCGGCCGTCGTCGTACCTGGCGCGACCCCCCCGGCCCCCCCTTAGTAAGGGGGAGAGTCACGTTGGCCTTAGTAAGGGGGGAAGATTTGATGGGCACGTCGCCGGCCAGGGCGAGGTCGAGTTGCTTCTCAATCGTTTCGATCAACTGCAACGGGTTGAGCGGTTTGGAGAGGTAGGCGTTCATGCCCGCCGCCAGGCAGATCTCGCGATCTTCCTTCATGGCGTTGGCCGTCAAAGCCACGATGGGCATGCGGCGGCCGCTCCCCAGCTTGCCCTGCTGTTCGCCCTCGCGGATGGCCCGCGTGGCATCCAGCCCGCCCATTTCCGGCATCTGCAGGTCCATCAGCACCAGGTCGCGGCGGGACTTGCCGACGGCCTCGATGGCCAGCCGGCCGTTGCCGACCACTTCGCACTCGTAGCCCGCCCGCGTGAGGATCTCGACGGCCACGTCCTGATTGATGCAGTTGTCTTCCGCGATGAGGATGTGTGCTCCGGCATGCCGCGAACGAGGAACCGTTTGCAGCCCCGCGCCCCGCGAGGCGCCGGCTTCGTCGTCGGCGCTGCGACCCTTCCCGTCGAGCGCACCGAGCATCGCGGCAAAGACTTCCGCCTGCATGATCGGCAGCGTGACGGCGTCGACAAAGCCGATCGCCTCCAGTGACTCGCGGGCCAGCGGCGTCTCCAGCGCCACCAGCGCCACCAGCTTCGTCTCACTGGTGCCCAGGCGTTCGGCAAGCCTTTGACCGTCGGTCAGCGGGTCGGCCAGCCAGGCGAGCACCAGCCGGAAGGGCCGCCCCGCCTGCCGAGCCTCTTCGAGGACCGCGGCAGCCTCATCGGCGTCGCCGGCCGCTTGTGCCGCAAGACCCCACGCGCAAAGCTGCTCGCACAACACGTCGCGCGAGGCCGCCGTGCCATCGACGAGCAGCGCGTGCACGCCTTGCAACTCGGCCGGCGCGCCGCGCTTCTCTGGGACCGAAGCATCGGCCTTGCGCAGCCGCACGGTGAACCAGAACGTCGAGCCTTCGCCCGGCGTGCTTTCGACGCCGATCTCGCCGTCCATGAGGTGGCAAAGCTGCCGCGAGATCGCCAGCCCGAGCCCCGTGCCGCCGTACTTGCGGGTCGTCGAGGCGTCGACCTGCGAAAAGGCTTCAAACAGCCGATCGATGCGGTCGGCGGGGATGCCGATGCCGGTATCGCGGACCGTGAACCGAACAGTCGCGTGCTCGGCCAGTTCTTCCACCAACTCGGCCCGAACCATCACCGCCCCGCGCTCGGTGAATTTCACCGCGTTGTTCGCCAGGTTGGTCAGGATCTGCCGCAGCCGCGCGGGATCGCCCAGCAGCGTCGGCGGGATGGCCGGGTCGAGGAAATGCACCAGCTCGAGTTGCTTGCCGCGGCACTTGTGGGCCACCAGCTCGATGACCGGCTCCACGACGTGCGTGGGATGAAACTCGATCGATTCGAGCTCCAGCTTGCCGGCCTCGATCTTGGCGAAGTCCAGGATCTCGTCGATCAGTTCCAGCAGCGTTTCGCCGGACGATTTGACGATCGCGGCAAACCGCTGTTGCTGCGCGTCGAGCCGCGTGCCCATGAGCAGCTCCGTCATGCCGATGACGGCGTTCAGCGGCGTGCGCAGCTCGTGGGAGACATTGGCCAGGAACTCGCTTTTGGTGCGGTTGGCCTTCTCGGCCTCGGTGCGGGCGGCGACCAGCTTTTCGTTGTAGCGGCACAGCTCGGCCTGAGCGGCGGTCAGCTCTTCGACCTGCCGTTCCAGCCGTCCCTGGTATTTACGGGCGGCGCGGGTGAGGTCTGTCTTTTCGGCCAGCGACTGGGCTAGTTGCAACACTTCGATGGCGTCGAAGGGCTTCTTCAGAATCAGCAGGTTTCCGGCCTTGCCGAGGTGCCGGATGATCTCTTCCCAGTCGTAGTCCGAGAACGCCGTGCAGATGACGCACTGCAGGTCCGGCAACTGCTTCCACAGGCGGTTGATGGTTTCGACACCGTCGATGCCGGGCGGCATGCGGACGTCGACGAAGGCCATGTCGTAGGGCCGGCCCGCTTCTTCGGCCTCGACGGCCAGGCGGATGCCTTCTTCGCCCTGGTAGGCCGAATCGATCTCGACCTCGGGGAGCACGTGGCCGACGTCGGGCAGCGCGACGGCCTCTTCTCCGAACAGCTCGCGCTCCATCGCGTCGAGGTCGGGATCCGCGCGGCGGATGCTTTGAAACACCTTCTGGAAATCGCGGTGGATCTCCTTGTTGTCGTCGACGATCAGAATGCGACGGGCGGTGACCATGGCGTTCTTCCCTGGAGTCCTTCAATTCTCTGCTCCCACGGCTCTCGCCGTGGGCTAAGGTCTGTCGCCGCTCCCGCGGCTAGGACGCTGGCATACACACGAACGATTCAGCTTCGATGGTTGCGGACTGGGGCGCGGCCTCTTCCGGCGCTTCCAGTGGGAATTCGATGCGGAACTTCGCACCGTGGCCCTCTCCGTCGCTGTGGGCCGAAATCGTTCCCCCCATGTCGGCGACAGCCAGTGCCGAGGAGTGCAGGCCGAAGCCATTCCCCTCCCGCTTGGT
>JAHWKJ010000619.1 GCA_019347905.1 Planctomycetota bacterium | reverse complement strand
CTACCCACGGCTGGCGCCGTGGGCTACGGTCTGTCGCCGCTCCCGCGGCTGAAAACGGCAGCGTCGCCGCCGGGAGAAGCCTTCGGTGGCGGAATCCGCAGCGCGACGCGGGACTGCAGGGCCGCCGCTCGCAGGCATTGGTCATTGGTCATTGGTCATTGGTCATTTGAGACTCGCATGGGCTGGCTGACACAATACTTTTTGCATCCCGCGATGGTGCCTGTCGGCGCAGCGCTGGTGGCTGCGCCGATCATCATCCATCTGATCAACCGCATGCGGTTCCGACGCGTGCGGTTTGCAGCGATGGAGTTTCTGCTGGCCAGCCAGCAGCGCAATCGCCGCCGCGTGCTGATCGAGCAGCTCATCCTGCTGCTGTTGCGGATTCTGATCGTGCTGGCCTTGCTCGCGCTCATTGCGCGGCTGGTGCTCGATCCCAGCCTGTCGGTCTTCGACCGCGGGAAGTCGCATCACGTCGTGCTACTCGACGACAGCCTGTCGATGCAGGAGCGCGTGGGCGAAACGACCGCTTTTGAAGAAGGGCTGGACGTCATCAAGAAGCTCGTCGCCAAGGGGGCCGAGAATCCGCAGACGCAGACCTTCACGCTGATCCTGCTCTCGCGGCCCGACCAGCCGCTCGAAGAGCGCCGCGACGTCGATCGCCAGCTTCAGACGGAACTCGATACCAAGCTCGACGGCCTGGAGTGCAAGCACCAGGCGTTCGACATTACCGCTGGCTTGGAAGCCGCCGGCAAGCTCTTGAAGGAAGACGTTGCCGCCACTAAGTACCTGCACGTCGTCTCCGACTTCCGCCGGGCGAACTGGCAGGGCCAGAAGGCGATTGCGCAGGCCACCTCGGAGTTGGACGAGGCCGGCGTGGCCGTCAACCTCGTGCGGACGATTGCCGAACGCTCCGAGAACCTGGCGGTGACGCAGTTTTCGGCCGAGTCGACTGTCGCCGCGGCCGGCATCGCGCTGGGCCTCAGGGTGGGCGTGACGAACTTCGGCGATACCGTCGCGGAAGATGTCCGCGTCGACGTCTGGGCCGACGGCGAAAAGCTGCCGCTCTCGGTCACATTCGACAAAATTGAAGCCGGCAAAGAGGCCCTCGCCACCAAATACGTCACGTTCGAGACGCCGGGCACGCACCGCGTACACGTGGAACTGGAGGCGGACGCACTTTCGCAGGACAACCGCCGTTATCTGGCGATCGACATTCCGCCGGCCAATCCCGTGCTGATCGTCACGCCCGACGTGAACGGCGACAGCGCGTTCGTGGTCGCGACGGCGCTCGCGCCGGAGTTCGAGATCACCGGCATGGCGACGCTGATCGAGGACGTCGACTACCTGCGCCGCAACCCGCTCGACCGCTTCCGCTCGATCTTTCTCTTGAACGTGCCGGAACTGCCCCCCGACGCGCTCGTGCCGCTGCGGGAATACGTGGCTGGCGGCGGGGGCCTCGTGTGGTTTCTGGGCGATGCGGTCGATCCGGTGTTTTACACGCAGAACCTGTACGAAGAGGGCGGCAAGGGACTGTTCCCGGTGCCGCTGGGAATCGCGCCGTCGGAACTGCCGCCCGATGAAAGCGTCGAGGCCGGACCCGATCTGGTGGTCCGTAATCATCCGGTGTTCGAGAAAACGATCGGCGCCGTGAACCCGCTGTTGTCGCTGGTCCGGTTCGAGCAGTGGATCCCGGTGCGGGAAGACTGGCCGCGCGACGACAACGTTCGCAAAGACGGCGTGAGCACCATCGCCACGCTCCGCGGCCGCGATCCACTGGCGTTCGAGCACAGTTACGGCAAGGGCCGCGTGATCACGTTCTTGTCGAGCGCGGGGCCTGAGTGGAACGACTGGCACACGAACCGCAGCTTCCTCTTGATCGTGCAGGAACTGCAGCGGCGGGTGGCCAGGGAGAACCAGACGTCCGAGGAGCGCACGGTCGGCCGTCCGGTCCTCGTCAGCGTCGATCCGGCCCAGTACGACGACTCGATGACGATCATCCTGCCCGGCGACGGCGAGAACCGCGCCCTCGAAATCGGCCTGGAGGTGCCCCAGGCCGACAACACCGCGCAGGACTCCGGTTTAGCCGCGCCCTCACGGGACGCGCGGACGCCAGACCCCGCACCGGACGACCCAGCGCCGGCCCCCGACGTGCGCGTGGCCACGTATGCCGACACCGACCGCCCGGGCATCTACGTCTATTCGGTCACATCGATCGACCCCGCCCGGCCGGACCTGGAGCGGTACTTCGCCTACAATACTCCTGTCGAAGAAAGCGACCTGGCGCTCGTCGACGATGAGGCCATTCAGAAAGCGGTCGGCGAAGACGTCCGCGTGCAGATCCAGAAGCCCGGCGACATCGACTGGATCGAGATCACCAATCCGGGACAGGAAGTCCGCCGCTTCGTGCTGATTGTGCTCCTGGCATTGCTCATCGCCGAGCAGTTGATGGCTTACCGCGTCAGTTACCATCCCATGCCCGCGGGCGCTGCTGCATGAACGTCTCTCTATTGAAAACCCTGCTTCTGCCTGCGGCGACGGACACTAGCGACATCGTCCAGACGCTCGACTTCGACTGGCCGAAGTCCTTCGAGGCCTGGCTGGGGTGGACGGTGCTCGGCGTCGTGCTGGTCGCGTGGGTCGGCTGGTGGTACGTCCGCGACACGCGCAGCCTGCCGAAGGTCGCGACCGCCTGGATGCTCCTCCTGCGGCTGGCGGTGCTGGCGGCGATCGCAGCCATCGCGCTCAACCCGCACTACCGCACCACGAAGGAGTTGTACAAGCCGTCGCGGGTAGCCGTGCTGGTCGATACGTCGCTGTCGATGGACTTCAGCGAGAGCATCCCCACCAGCGGGGCGAGCACCGCCCCTCAGCGCACGCGTTACGAGGCGGTCCTGGAGCTGTTGCGCAATTCGCCCGTCATCGACAAGCTCCGCGAGCACCACCAGGTGGCGGTGTACACGTTCGACCACAAGCTGGAGGGTCCGCATCGCGTGTTTCAGGCGAAGAACGACCCGAACGTTTTGGAGGCGGAGGGTGGTTCGCGCGAAGAGGCAAGCGGCGGCGAAGCGCGCGAGGGAGAGGCGCGGCCGGGCGAGGGTGCGGAGTCGTCGAACTCGCTCAATTGGGCGGCGCTCTTGGAACCGCGCGGGCACGATACGCGGCTGGGCGGAGCCCTGCTCGATCTCCTGAAGCAGTTCAGCGGCGAGACCGTCTCGGGCATCATTGTCGTCACCGACGGCGCCTCGAACGCCGGCATCGACCCGCGGGCCGCCAATGCGGACGCGAAGAAGCGCAACGTTAGGCTCGTGACGGTCGGCGTCGGGAGCACGCAGCCGCAGCCGAACCTCGAAGTCGCGCAGGTAAACGCCCCCACGCACGTGGCCGTGGGCGATCCCTACGAGATCAAGGCGCACGTGCAGGGCCGCGGGCTGACGGGGCAGTCGGTGATCGTGGAGCTCAAGCGTAAGCCCGACGCCGCCGCGGACGACGTCGCCCCCACGATCGTCGCCACGCGCACGATCCGCCTCGCGGCCGACGGCGAGTTTGAGGAAGTCTCGTTCGAGCAAAGCCCCACCGATCCCGAGAAAATCCGCTTCTACGTCGAGGCCCGG
>JAHWKJ010000096.1 GCA_019347905.1 Planctomycetota bacterium | reverse complement strand
TGAGTGAAGATGACAAGGTGACAAGGTGAGGGGGTGACAAGGTGACCGCTGCCGCGAGGCTCGGTCGCCCACTTGCGCTCGCCTTCTCACCCCGTCACCCCATCACCCCATCGCCTCGTCACCTTGTCACCTCGTCACCCCCTCACCCCCTCAGTCCCGTGACGACGCTGCCACTCCACGACGACGCCCCCGTGGGCCTGCTCGCCGGTGGGGGACGGTTCCCCGTCGCCTTCGCACGTGCCGCGCGCCGGCGGGGCTTGCGCGTGCACTGTGTCGGCGTCCGAGGCATGGCTTCGGACGAACTGGGCGAACTGTGTACGAGCTTCCACACGGCGCCGCTGGGACGGCTCGGCAGGGTTATCCGGCTGTTCAAGCGGCACTCCGTGCGGCGGGCCATCATGGCCGGCAAGATCGAAAAGACGCTGTTGTTCCAGCGCTTCCGCTGGATCCGCAACCTGCCCGACTGGCGGTTCCTGCAGATGGTCTGGCGGCACTACCGCGCCGGCCGCGACAAGAAGGACGACACGCTGCTATTGACCGTCATCCGCGAGTTCCAGCGCGACGGCATCGACTTTGAATCCGCACTCGATTACTGCCCGGAGATCCTCGTGCAGCACGGATTCCTCACCCGCCGCAAGCCTTCGCCCAGCCAGTGGCGGGACGTCCGCTTCGGCTGGGACCTGGCCAAGGAGATGGGCCGGCTCGACGTGGGCCAGACGGTCGTCGTGCACGACATGGCCGTGATGGCCGTCGAAGCCATCGAAGGCACCGACGCCTGCATCCGCCGCGCGGGCACGCTGTGCGGCCGCGGCGGCTTCGTGGTGGTGAAGGTGGCCAAGCCGCAGCAGGACATGCGGTTTGACGTGCCCACCGTGGGCGTCAATACGATCCAGTCGATGCGGGAGGCCGGCGGCCGCGTGCTGGCCGTCGAAAGCGAAAAGACGATCCTGCTGGACGAGAAGGAAGTCGTGCGGCTGGCGGACAAGCTGGGGATCGCGATCGTGTCGCTCAAGGCCGAGGAGCTGCAGCTTCGGGCGGCGTCTTGAGGGAGACGGGGTGACGGCGTGACGGGGTGGCTGTAGGATGGGTGATGCGGACGCCGCGCCAGCGTTCACCTTGTCACCCCCTCAGCTTGTCACCTTGTCATCTTCAACCGCTCCACCCGCGACCACGCGCCACCCGGCTTGCCTCTTCGCGGCGCTGCTCGCGCTCTGGCCGATATATGGCGTCGCGGCCGATGCAGAGCGGCCGACGAACTTCGTCGTCATCCTGTGCGACAACCTCGGCTACGGCGACATCGGCTGCTTCGGGTCGACGAAGCATCGCACGCCGCACGTGGACCGGCTGGCCCGCGAGGGGCGGAAGTTTACCAGCTTCTACGCGACCAGCGGCGTGTGCACGCCGTCGCGGGCGAGCCTGATGACCGCCTGCTATCCGCGCCGCGTCTCAATGCACGTCGATGAGCGCGGCGGCCAGGTGCTGCGGCCGGTCTCGTCGAAAGGCCTGCATCCCGATGAGGTCACGATCGCCGAAGTTTTGAAAGGCCGTGGCTACGCGACGGCGTGCGTCGGCAAGTGGCACCTCGGCGATCAGCCGGCGTTTCTGCCGACGCGGCAGGGCTTCGAGCTGTACTTCGGCATTCCCTACAGCGACGACATGACGCCGCGCGAAGGGCAGAACTGGCCGCCGCTGCCGCTGATGCGCGGCGAGCGCGTGGTCGAAGCGCCCGCGGATCGTAACACGCTGACGAAGCGGTACACGGAAGAGGCGGTGCGGTTCATTGCGGAGCACAAGTCGCGGCCATTCTTCCTGTACCTGCCGCACGCGATGCCCGGCAGCACGCAACGGCCGTTCGCGAGTGAGGACTTTCAGGGCCGGTCCGCCAACGGCGCGTACGGCGATTGCGTCGAAGAGCTCGACTGGTCGACCGGCGAGATCGTTGCCGCGCTGCGCAAGCACGGCCTCGAAGAGCACACGCTGGTGGTGTGGACTTCCGACAACGGTGCCCCGCGCCACAACCCGCCGCAGGGCAGCAACAGGCCATTGGGCGGCTGGGGCTACACCACTATGGAAGGCGGGATGCGGATACCCTGCATCTTCTGGCAGCCGGGCCGGGTGCCGCCCGGCACCGTCTGCGACGAACTGGCCACAACGATGGATTTGCTGCCGACCTTTGCGCTGCTGGCGAATTCGCGGCCGCCCGAGGACCGCACAATCGACGGCAAAGACATCCGGCCGCTCATCTTCGGCGAGCCGGACGCGCAGTCGTCCTACGAGGCGTTTTACTACTACCAGGGCGACGATCTGCAGGCCGTGCGTTCCGGGAAGTGGAAGCTGCATCTGCCGCTCAAGTCCGCCCGGCCGAACGCCCGCGACGGCCGGCCACTGGACGAGCTTCTGCTGTACGACGTGACGGCCGACCCGGGTGAGACGCGGAATGTTGCCGCACAGCACGGTGACGTCGTTCAGCGGCTGATGGCCTTCGCCGATCGCGCCCGCAATCATCTCGGCGACGGCGCTCAGCCCGGCCGCGACCAGCGCCCCGCGGGCCATGTCGAAAAGCCGCAGCCTCAACAGGCGGCTGAGGCCACGCGCTGAGAGTGCGACGGCCCAAACCGACTGGGGCATTGCGGGAGAAAATGCAACGCTGCAGATGGCCTGTGTGTGGCTGCCGGTAGCAATGATCCTTCTGGCTTGTTCTGCCCCAGCCACGATGCCCTCAACCCTTCACCCTAAAGCTTCCTCGATTCCTCCGGCTGCGGTCATCTTCGATCTGGACGGGACGCTGCTCGATACGCTGGCGGACATCGCCGCGGCAGCCAATCGGGTGCTGGAGCGTGAAGGCTTTCCCACGCATTCGCAGGAAGCGTATCGCCGGCTCGTCGGCCGCGGCGTGACCGTGCTGTTCCGACGGGCACTGCCGGAGTCGCGCCGCGACGACGAGACGGTCGCCCGTTGCGTCGCCGGGTTTCACGAGATCTACGACCTCACGTGGAACGTGCAGACGCGGCCCTATGACGGCATTCCGGAACTGCTCGACGAACTGACTGCTCGCGGCCTGCCGCTGGCCGTGCTCTCGAACAAGCCGCACGACTTCACCGTCCGCTGCATCGCCGAGTACCTCGGACGCTGGAAGTTTGCCGCCGTCGTCGGAGCGCGCGAGGGAGTCCCGCACAAGCCCGATCCCACGTCGGCTCTTAAAGTCGCGCGACAACTGGGGACCGAACCCAGCCGCTGCGTCTACCTCGGCGATTCCGACGTCGACATGGAAACCGCCCGCCGCGCCGGCATGCGTCCCATCGGGGCCGCGTGGGGCTTTCGCACGACGGAAGAACTACGTTCCGCAGCCGCGCTTGCCGTGATCGCACAGCCGCAGGACTTGCTGCGTTGCCTCGACACACCGATGGGTTGAGCACCGACCAAGGGACCGCATCATATCGTCAATGCTCCATCCAGGCGTCCGGATGCGGCCACGTGAACACCTCCTGCTGTTCCCGTCGGGAGGACGCCGGTAACATTGATCAACAGATGACTGCGAAGCATTTCCACTCCAGACCTCCTTTCGGTGCCGGCATCCCGTTCGCCGAAATGCTGGTGATCGTTGCTGCGTCGATCACCTGCATCGGCTGTAGCGATGCCGCTCCAACGGTGCAGGCGACGCACGACCCACCGGAAAGCACAGAGAAGCCGCAAGCCAAGGTGTCGTATCGCAGTGGTGCGAACCCGCTGTTTCCTGACGGCAATTCGCAGACGCTGCGTTTTCTGGCGTGGGCGAAAGAGCGACATGGCTTCTATTGCTCCGTACGCCTTGGCCCGGACGGTGAGTGCCTTGAGGCTCACATTCATCCCTGCTGGCCAGTTACAGACGATGAAGTCGAAGTCATCTCCGAGCTGAAAACTCTCGAATCGTTGTCGTTCTACGCCCGCTGGATCACTGACGATGGTCTACGCGTCCTGGCCAAAATGCCGGCCTTGAAGAGGCTGTGGATGTTCGATGCATCCATGATCACCGACGACGCTTTGGGAGACCTCAAAGCGTCGAAGCCGGATTTGCAGGTCGAACTGCCGTAGCGCAAACCGGCGACATGAGCCGACGCAGGGTGTCTCACCCTGCACACAAGAGCTCGCCGTCGAGCTGCCCTGACTCTCGACCCTCGACCCGTCAAATCGCCGCCAATACCTCGCGGGCCGCGGCGAGCGTGCGGTCGATGTCTTCATCGGTGTGCATCACGGAGACGAAGTTCGCCTCGAACTGGCTGCACGGCAGATAAATCCCGCGCTCCAGCATGCCGCGGTGCCAGGCGGCGAAGCGCTTGGTGTCGCAGTCCTTCGCCACGCTGTAGCTCGTGACCCGCTCGGGGCAGAAGAACAGCGTGAACATGCTGCCGATCTGCGACACCGTCTGCGGAATGCCCGCGGCGGCGGCCGCTTCGCGGAGGCCCTGGGCCAGGCGGCTTGAGCGCTGCTCCAGGTCGGCGTAGGGCGATGTCGCTTTGAGCGTCTTCAGCGTCGCGATGCCGGCTGCCGCCGCCAGTGGGTTTCCCGAGAGCGTGCCCGCCTGGTAAACGGGGCCGAGCGGCGAGATCGACTGCATCACGTCGGCCCGCCCGCCGTAGGCGCCTACCGGCAGACCGCCGCCGACAATCTTGCCCAATGTCGTCAGATCCGGCCGGATGCTGAACCGCTCCTGTGCACCGCCGTAGGCGAGACGGAAGCCCGTCATCACCTCGTCAAAGATCAAGAGCGCCCCGTGGCGCGTGCACAGTTCGCGGGCCGCTTCCAGAAACCCCGGCTCGGGCGGCACGACGCCCATGTTGCCCACAACAGGCTCCAGGATGACGGCGGCCAGTTCGCTCCCGCGGCTCGCGAAGGCCTCTTCCAATGCGGGGGTGTCGTTGAACTCCAGCACGAGTGTGTCGCGCGTGCAGCCGGCGGGGACGCCGGGGCTGGAGGGCGTGCCGTGCGTGAGCGCTCCGCTGCCGGCCTGCACGAGGAGACTGTCGACGTGGCCGTGATAGCAGCCGGCGAACTTGATCACGACGTCGCGGCCCGTGTGGCCGCGAGCCAGCCGCACGGCACTCATCGTGGCCTCGGTGCCGGAGTTCACCATCCGCACCTTCTCCATGGACGGCACGGCATCGATGATCAGTTCAGCCAGTTCGGTTTCGAGCGGGGTGGGGGCGCCGAAACTCATTCCGCGGGAGAGGGCGTCCTCGATCGCCGCCACGACGGCCGGGTGCCGGTGGCCGAGAATGTGCGGCCCCCACGAACCGACGTAATCGAGGAAGCGGTTGCCGTCGACGTCGACGAGTGTGGCGCCTTCGGCGCGCTCGATGAACAGCGGATCTCCGCCGACGGCCCCGAACGCGCGGGCCGGACTGTTCACGCCACCCGGGATCGACCGCAGCGCCCGTTCAAAATGCCTGCGGCTGGCTTCGATCTTCATGAGGTTCATCCATCATCATGCAGTATGGTGTTCCGCTCACTGTAGCACGCGCGAAAACCGCGGAAAACGATGGGCCGATTCATGGCACGGTTTACCCGGCGCGAGCACGAGCGGGCCGGCGAAAGGGGGTGGCCGCTTCTCTGCCAGCGGTCTATAGTGGACCGCGTGGGTTGAAACCCACGCTACGAGGTGGGGAGCCACATGTGGAAGCCGCTTGTTTTCGTTCTGCTTGCGACGCTCGTGTTTCCCCGCGCGGTGGCAGCGCAGCAGGCGGTTGAGGAGGAAGAGGAGCTTCTCGCTGAACCGACGTTCTTGCGACAACTCAACGACGCCCGCGCGCCGGAAGAATCTGGCGATGCCGTCGCCGATCCGCACTTGGAGCTATTGAACGAACACGGCATCGAAGCCGATGCCGGTTCGATCGGCGAGTACCTGCGGTCGCTGCACCCGGATGAGGCGGAGCGCCGCCGGCTCAGTGCCCTCATCGCGCAGCTCGGTGACGAAGACTTCTTCCGCCGCGAATCGGCGATGCGTGCCCTGCTGAAGCGACCCGTGCATGCGCCGGATCTGCTGGACGAGGCGATCGCGGGCGACGACGCCGAGATCCGCTGGCGGGCCGCGCAGGTGAAGCGGATCGGCGAGCGCCGCTCGGCCCGGCTGTTGTTCGCCGTCTTCGAGACGATTCGCGAGCAAGGCATCGAGGGGCTGGCCGGGCCGGTGCTGCGGGCGCTGCCATTCTGCTCCGACGAGTATCTGCGGCGGGCGGCGGGTCTGGCCCTCGGCGAAACGGCCACGCCGGCCGATGCCGACTTGTTTCGGCGGGCGCTGAACGATTCCAGTCCCCACGTTGTGGTGTCCGCAGCGGGCGCTCTGGAGCAACTCCTCGGTGAAGAGGCCGACGATCATCTCGTGCCGCTCTTCGCCCACAGGGACGAGACCGTCCGCCTTGCGGCGGCGCGGGCGGTGGCCAATCATGGCGGCCGCGCTGCGCTCAAGGTGCTGGCCGACCTGCTGGAGGCCGATGATCTGCGCGTCCGCAGCCGCAGCGCCCACACGCTGCGCTTTCTCACCGGGCAGCGGTTCGGTTTCGTGGGCTACGAGGACCGCGACCGCCGCCACGAGATGGCCGCCGCCTGGCGCGATTGGATCGACAAGCACGCAGAGACGGCGGCGCTGAAGTTCCCGCTGGAAGAGGCGGAGCTGATTCTGGGTCGCACGCTCATCTGCTACTACAACACCGGCCGCATCGTTGAGCTGGATGCGGCGGGCAAAGAAGTCTGGACGCAGGCCCTGGGTGCCCCGCGGGGCTGCGACGGACTGCCCAACGGCCACCGCGTCATCGCCTCGTACACCACCCGCACCATTCACGAATACGACGCTGACGGCCGCGAGATCTGGCAATCGAACCGCCTCCCCGGCTCGCCCTACAGTTGCCGGCGGCTGGAGAACGGCAACACGCTCGTCGCCTGCTATACCACCAGCGAAGTGCTCGAAATCGCCCCGGACAAGTCGGTCGCGTGGCAGGTCCGGTTGCCCTCGCGGCCGCGCGACGCCCACCGGCTCGAAAACGGCAACACGCTCGTCGCGTTGTACTCCAGCAGCAAAGTGATCGAAGTCGACCGCCAAGGCAAGGTCGTGTGGGAGATCGACAACATGAACCGCCCCTATGCCATCCAGCGGCTGGAGAACGGCAACACGCTCGTCGCCCAGTACGGCGGGCGCAAGGTCGTCGAGATCGACCGCCAGGGAAAGGTCACGTGGGAAAAGGACGGCCTGACGTATCCTTACGATGCCCAGCGGCTGCCGAACGGAAACACGCTCATCGTCGATCGCAACGGCGTCCGCGAGTTCGACGCCAGGGGCGAGGTCGTCTGGGAACGGCTCGGTGCCGGCGTGGCCCGGGCGGAGCGGTACTGAGTAGCGGTCAGCTTTCAGCGGTCAGCCATCAGCTTTCAGATCGCCTGGCTGAAAGCTGATTGCTGAAGGCTGACAGCTCACCCCCGGCGCCGCTGGACCGCTTCGCGCATCTCGCGGCGGTCGGATTGCTGGCGGAGCTTTTCCCGTTTGTCGTGCAGCTTGCGGCCGCGGGCCAGGCCGACCTTCACCTTCACGCGGCCCCCTTTGAAGTACACCGCCAGCGGAACGAGCGTCAGACCTCGCTCGTCGGCGGAGGCGGCGAACTTCGCCAGCTCCTTCTTGTGCAGGAGCAGCTTCCGCGGCCGCTTCGGCTCGTGATTGAGCACCGTCGCTTGCGGATATTCGGCGATGTCGCTGCCAATCAGCCACAATTCGCCGCCGCGGATGCGGGCGAAAGCTTCCTCGATAGACATCTGCCCATTGCGGATGCTCTTCACCTCGCTGCCGGTGAGCACGACCCCGCACTCCAGCTCGTCGAGGATATCGTACTCATGGCGCGCCCGGCGGTTACGGCACACGAGCCGCTCGTTCGAGTCGTCGCGCGGAGAGGCTTTTTTCGCGGCCATTGGGAGGTCGAGAGCGAGGGTCAAGAACCAAGAGCCAGACAGCGGGAGCGGCGCGATGCCGAAGGATCGAGCAAAGGAGAGAGAGGTTGAAGCCGCAGATCGAGAGGCGGAAAACTCTTCCGTCGCAGGGAGGCTTTCTGACCCCAGCCTCTTGACGGCGGTGTCCTACGTTGAAAACTCCCGCCCCCGGAATCGGCACGGAAGGAGCAGAGGGGGCGGGTCACCGTGGCGGTCTCCGGCCAGCGACTGCTGCTATCACCGCCAGAGCAACAGCGGCGATAGCGCCCAAGAACGTAATGTCCCGCGCGAGCCATGCGCTGCGGTTGTCGCCGAGTATCACCACGCTTGCGGCGAACACGACGGCTGCGGCCAACAGCACGACAGCCCCGGCCAGCACCAGAATCGCCCGCGACTGACTGTCCATCCGGCCCCGTCTCCCGGTAGTGTCCTTTTCCTTTCGACTCTCCGCGCTCCGCCATCTTGAGTTGGACGGGCGTTTCGAGTAATCTGGAATGTAGCGAGCGACACGATTCTGCGAAACACGTGCCGGCCAGATCCCTTCGTCGTCGCCCGCAGAAAGCGGCTTCAAGTCGAGCCGGCACGTTGACCACCGTCAGAAAACCGCCACGAGGCGGTGACTAACAATGACAGTCAAGTTTCGCGCCTTTGGCGGGCCGGTGCGGACCGGCTCGCCGCTCCAGTGAGGTAGTGGAAGATGGCATCGACCAGAGCGGCGGAAGTCGCGGAGATCCTGTGGGAGTTGAAGCGGGCCGACAAGCTCGCCACCTTCAGTTCGATCGCTCAGCGGGCCGGTTTCAGCGCCGGCTCGAACGGCCGCACGATGAGGACGTGTCTTAAGACCGTGCGCCGCGACTGGCCCCACCTGCAGTGGTGGCGCGCCCTCAACGACGAGTGCAAGCTCGAAAAGGGCTCGGAGCACGAGGAGATGCTCCGGGAGTCCGGCTACGAACTGACCCAAACCGACGACAAGGACGACTGCGTGACGGTCCGCGCCCTCACAGAGCACCTCATGGAGTGGGTCGAAGCTTCACAAGCCGCGCCCGTAGGCTAGGCGGCTGCGGGGGGCAGATGGCAGCACCCGCGGTGCAGGTCTCGCGGCGGTCGTTTCTCTCGGCGGCTCTCGCAGCCAGCCTGACGACCGCCGCCCGTGCGGCGCCGCCCGCTCGGCCTCCGCGCAAGGGCCGGGTGGCCATCACGC
Source organism: Planctomycetota bacterium (assembly GCA_019347905.1). Taxonomy (GTDB): domain Bacteria; phylum Planctomycetota; class Planctomycetia; order Planctomycetales; family Planctomycetaceae; genus JAHWKJ01. The sequence continues at coordinate 5,149 of JAHWKJ010000096.1, read as the reverse complement.
TCGACCTGGAGATGAGCCGCCATTACCCCACGCGCGGCATGCTGGAGTGGGATTACCGCAAGGGCGACCTCGACGAGCCGACCAAAGAGTACGCCCTCCGGGCGGCCGAACTCGTCAAAGCTCGTGGCGGCGTTATCCATTTCTTTCTGGTGGGACGCGTGCTCGAGCAGCCGGACATCGGCTGGCTGAAGCGCATCGCCGAGGCCGGGCATCCGATCGGCAACCACACCTACGACCACGTGCACCTGAAGGCGGCCTCGCCCGAAGCGACACAGTTTCGCTTTCAGCGAGCGCCCTGGCTCGTCCGTGGCAAGACGACCGACCAGGTGCTGCGCGAGAACATCGAGCTGACGACCGCCGCCATGAAGGACCGGGCCGGCCTTGCGCCGCGCGGCTTCCGCACGCCCGGCGGCTTTCACAACGGCCTCGCCGATCGGCCCGACCTGCAGCGGATGCTTTTGGACCTGGGTTTCCGCTGGGTCAGTTCGAAATATCCGTCACATGCCAGCGGCCAGCCGGGCGAACCTCCCGGCGAGGATGTATATGCCTCGATCGTCGCGGCCCAGAAGGAGGCCCAGCCGTTTGTTTATTCGACGGGGCTGGTCGAGATCCCGATGAGTCCGATCAGCGACGTGGGCGCCTTCCGCAGCCAGCGCTGGAAGCTGGAGTGGTTTCTGGAGGCGACGCGGCGCTCGATCGAATGGGCGATTCGCGACGGCGGCGCGTTCGACTTCCTGGCGCACCCGTCGTGCCTGGTCGTGGAAGACCCGAAGTTCGAAACCCTGAAGCTGATCTGCGACCTCGTCGAGAAGGCCGGCGAGCGGGCGGAGATCGTCGACCTCGACACGCTGGCGCGCGACGTTGCCGCGTGAGCGAAGGGTTCACGCCGGCTCAAGAGCCCTTGATGGCCTTGGCGATGCCGCCGACGACCAGCACCACGACGATGGCGATCCACTTATACATCCGCCAGCCGCCGCCGCGGCGGCGGCAGTTCGTGCAGTACGTGGCGCTCTCGGGGTAGAGTTTGCCGCACTTGCGGCACTGCTTGGTGTAGATCTCGCCGCTCGGGCTGTAACCGCTGCTGGAACCGCCGCCGTAGGAGGGGACCGTGGGCATACTGGAAGCGAAGTCCGGGACCTGCGGGGGTTCGGGAAAACTCGCCCCGTGCCCAGCGTCAGCAGTCGCATCGTAGCCGGGCACGGAGGCCTGCGGCGCGTAACTGGGCGGAGCCGTCGTCGAGCTTTGCGAAGAGCCGGGCGTGTATGTCGGTACGTTTCCCGCCGCTGTCGTCCCGGCGTATCCCTGTTGATAGGGCGAACCGGACGCTCCCGCCGGCATGCCCGCAGGATTCGGAAATGTACCCGTGTATCCGGGAGTGCTGGCCCCGGCCGCACCGTGACCGTACGACGGCCCCGCGCCGGCATCATACGTCGGCAGTGTTCTCTCGCCCGCGGGGCCCCGATTCCCGAACGAAGGGAAGTTGCCGGCCGGCATCCCGGCGGCTGCAGCTCCGTCGGCTGCGTTACCGGCGCCGTCTTGTCCTGCCAGCAGTGCCGCCATCAGGTGCGCCTGCCCGTTCGACTGCATCGTGTTCTGGATGTACTGCTGATCTTCGAGGCCGAAGCCGCGGTAGGGCAGCGTGACCGGCTTGTCGTCGCGCAGCAGGATGACGCGATTGCGATCCGGTTTCACGAACTGCCCGGAAAAGGTTTCGCCGCCATGCGTCCACGTGCGGCTTTCACCGAGGAACGGCAGGTCGCGTTCGCGTCCGCGCTTCGCGAGCTCCGCGCGGACGTGCTCGCGATCGCTCTTGATGAGCTGGTGGTAGGGAATGGAGACCGGCCGACGATCCTGGCGGAGCTGGACGTTTTCCCCGTTGATCCCGATGAAGCGCGCCCGGACCGTCTGGCCGTTGTAAGCCGTCCACACCCGGTCGCCCGCGGCGTAAAGTTCAGGCGTCGCCGCCAGACTGGCGACGACCAAGAGCATCGGCATCCAGGTTTTCATCAGTCGGCCCCCTGCTTCCGGAGATGCCATCAGAATCACCGCTGGCCTGCGGGTTGTCAATTCTATCTGCCTTGCCTCCGGAACGTCGAGCGGCCACAGTGGATGAAACTGCCGGGGCTTGTTTCATGTCTGAGACTCCGCTGCGCCTGATCGTGCTGGCTCGCGATCAGAGTCCGCACGTGCAGAATGCCTGGCAGGAGTTGAGCGGCTTCATCGCCGGGCAGCCGGGCGTCGAGATCATCGCGGCCGAAATCACGGACGATCTCCGGCTGGATGGCCTCGCGGCGGATCTCGTGGTGGTGCTGGGCGGAGACGGCGCGATCCTGCGGGCGTGCCATCAGCTTGGACGGCGGCAGCTTCCGATTCTGGGGATCAATCTCGGCCGGCTGGGGTTTCTGGCCGACCTTTCGCCCGATGAATTCCGCAGCGATTTCTCGCTCATTCGCGATCGCCGCTATCGCGTGGTCGAGCACCTGATGTTCGAGTGCCGCCATGTGCGGGCTGATGGATCGGCGGAGACGCATCTCGGCCTGAACGAAGTCGCGGTTTCGTCGGCCGCATCGCTGCGGATGCTCGATGTGGACCTGTCGATCGATGGCGAGCCGGTCGTGACCTACAGTTGCGACGGCCTGATCGTGAGCACGCCCGTCGGCTCGACGGCTCACGGCCTATCGGCGGGGGGGCCGATCCTGCGGCAGGATCTGCGGGCGTTCGTCATCACGCCCATCTGCCCGCACACGCTCTCGAACCGACCGCTGGTCGACCACGCCGACTGCGTCTATCGGCTGTCGCTGCCGCGCATTCCGGACGGGGCGATGGTCGTCGTCGACGGCCAGATCAAGCGGCCGCTCGGTTCGGGCGACTTCATCGAAGTTCGCCGGGCCGACGTGACGTTCAAGATGGCCAAGTTGCCGCGGCACAGCTACTACGCCACGCTGCACCACAAGCTGGGCTGGGCCGGCCAGCCGCGGTATCGCTCGATGGGCTAGAAGCCACGGGTTGTGGCTCGTAGCGTGGGTTTCAACCCACGCGGCAGCGATTCTGGCGAATGGGGCGGCTCGCGTGGATTGAAATCCACGCTACGGGGCTGTGGGCTTTCGCTCAAGAGGCGCGTTATGATGACACCGTGAACCTCGCCCCCACCGGTCGCCAGCTCACGGCGCTGCTCGATAACCGCACGCTCAACCGCCTGGAGCGGATGCGGCTGAACCCCGTGCGCCGGCTGACCAACCGCAGCCACGGCGAACACCTCGCCGGCAAGGGCGGCTCCAGCACCGAGTTCTCCGACTACCGCAATTACGTTCACGGCGACGACACCCGCTACGTCGACTGGAACATTTTCGCGCGGCTGCACCGCCCCTTCATGAAGCTCTACCGCTATGAAGAAGAGCTGCACGTGGTGCTTCTCGTCGATGCCTCGACGTCCATGCTCGTCGACAACAAACTGCTGCGGGCCACGCAGCTTGCGGCCGCGCTGGGCATGCTGGGCCTCTTGAACGTCGAACGGGTGAGCGCCTATTCATGCAACCACCGCGGCAGCGAACCGCGGTTCATGCAGCCTACGACCGGCCGGGCCGGCATGCAGCGGCTGTTTGCGTTTCTCGAAGCGATCGAAGGCGGCGGCGACTTCCCCATCGAAGAGGCCGTCGAAGCGGTCCTTCGCCGGCATCGCGGGCGCGGCGTGGCGATTGTGCTGTCTGACTTCCTCACGCTGGGCGATCTGGTGCGGCCCTTCAACCTGCTGTACAGCGCCGGGCTGGAAACGTGCGCCGTGCAGGTGCTCTCGCCCGCCGAGATCGATCCTGAGCTGAGCGGCGACTTGCGGCTGGTCGACAGCGAAACCGGCGTCACGCTCGACGTCTCATCCGCCGAATCGCTGCTGGGCCTGTATCACGAGCACCGCCAGGCGCTGGCCGACGAACTCTCGACGCTGTGCCGCCAACGCCGCGGCCGCTTCGTGTCGGTCAACTCGGCCGAGCCGCTGGAGCAGATCCTGTTCGACACCTTCCGGCGTCAGGGGTGGGTGCGATGAACTTCTACGCCCTCGCCAACGCCTGGTGGTTCGCCCTGCTGGTGCCGCTGGTGGTGTTTTACTTTTTGAAGCTGCGGCGGCCGCGGCAGGAGGTGACGTCACTGGCCTTGTGGCGGCAGGTGCTGTCGGATCAGCGGGTGAACTCGCCGTTTCAGAAGTTCAAGCGGAACATCCTGCTGTTGTTGCAGGTCGCGCTGTTGTCGCTTTTGGTGCTGGCGGTGATGCAGCCGGTGCTGACCGGGGGTGCCGAGCGCGTGAACCGGCTGCCGATCCTGATCGACACGTCGGCCAGCATGGCGGCACTCGACGGCCGTGGCGGAACAGCGCGTCTGGATGAAGCCCGCGCCCGCGTCCGGGAACTGATCGAGGATTTGCCTTCGGGACAGGAAGTCTCGCTGATTGCCTTTAACTCGACGGCGCGCCGGCTGACGGAGTTCACCGACAACAAGCGCATCCTGCGGGAAGCGCTTTCCCAGCTCGAAGTTTCGGACGTGCCGGGCGACGTCACCGAGGCCCTGCGGATGACCGAAGGGCTGGCCCGCACGGTCTCGGCCGACACGCCGATCGACAAGGTGCTGCTCGTCAGCGACGGCAACCTGCCGGGCGACATCGAGTTTGCGCTCCCGTTCGATATCGAGTTTCACAAGCTGGCGGCAGGTGGGACGAATTTCGGCGTCACCGCGCTGGGTGCGGCCCGCGTGGGGACGCGCGACTGGGAGGTCTTCGTCCGCATCGAAGGCACGCGGGCGGCCGAAGGCGGGGTGACGGTGAGCATTTCGCAGGGCGGTGAGGCGGCGGGCGAAGAACGCGTGTTCCTCGGCCCCGGCGAGAGCCGCCGCGTCGCCTTTCGGCTCGATGGGAGCACGGCGACGAGCGTGGAGGTTCGCATCAACCCCGACGCGTTCGACTCGCTGGCTGCCGACAATACCGCCTGGCTGTCGCTGCCGGCGGCCCGGCCGCTGACGGTGTATGTTCCTGCGGATTTGTCCGCGTACCGCCATGCTCTGGAGGCGCTGGAGGGAGTGACGTTGTATCCCTCGGCCGATGGCGGCGAATCCTCGCTGGCGCTTCGGGTTGGTGTGGCAGACACTAACCCGAAGCGCCAGCGAG
>JAHWKJ010000618.1 GCA_019347905.1 Planctomycetota bacterium | reverse complement strand
ATTCACGAATCGGCCGAAGCACAAGCTGAAGGGGACTGTCCCCTTTTTTGGGCAAAGCAGGACGCCGCCGATTCGCGGCTGCCGTTCGTGAGGCTGTATACCGACGGCGCCTGCCGCGGCAACCCCGGACCGGGAGGCTGGGCGTACATTCTGGAGCACCCGGCGAGCGGCACCCGCAAAGAAGCCAGTGGCGGACAGGCGGTGACGACCAACAACCAGATGGAGCTGCAGGCCGTCATCGAGGGCCTGGCCGCGCTCAAGCGCAAGTCGCGGGTCGAGGTCATCACCGACAGCCGCTATGTCTCGCAGGGAGCGTCCGAGTGGCTTCCGGGCTGGAAGGCCAACGATTGGCGGCGGCGCGAAAAGAAGAAGTGGCTGCCGGTCAAGAACGCCGATCGTTGGCAGCGGCTCGACGAACTGATGAGCCGGCACCGCGTGGAGTTCACGCACGTCCGCGGCCATGCCGGCCACGTCGAGAACGAGCGCTGCGATGAATTGGCCGTCGCCGCGGCGCTGCAGTTCGCCTGAACGTTGGCGGAACGGGGTCAGACCCCTTTGCGGTTCACGCGTTTCCCAACTTTCGTTGACCGTTCGTCTGCAAAGGGATCTGACCCCTTCACCGCTCCATGCTCCCGCGCCACCATGACGGTTCGGCGAAGACATCGGCCACCTTGATGCTGAAGCCCGGCAGCACAGGACGGCCCAGGAGCGTCTCGTGTTCGGCCAGTCGTTGCGGCGAGGCATTTCGCCGGTACACGTGCACGCGGCGGTCGTGCGGATCCGCCACCCACACCGCTTCGACACCGTGAGCCAACCACGCTTCCACACGGCTGGCGATGCCGATGCGGCGGCCTTTTGTCGAGACGATTTCGACCACCAGCCGCGGGACGGCGTCCGTCAGCAGGCTGTCGGTGAATTCAAACCGCCGCTCACCCTCGAAATAGGAGATGGGTGGCGTGCGGACGGTATCGGGCTTTCGCGCGACCACCAGGCCCAGTTCAAAGCAGGCGTAGCCGACCCCCCCTTGCCCCCCCTTAGTAAGGGGGGGAACGGGGGGGTCTGCGAGCACTCGCTGCAAATGTTCCGCGATGGCCTTCGACAGGTTGAGCAGCGTCGTGCCGTGCGCTTCATCCGGCGGCTCGTGCTGCACGAGCTCCCCGCGCACGAGCTCGAACCACCGTCCCCCTTCGGGCAGGTCGAGCTTCCGCTCGGCGAACTCTTCGGCCGAGAGCAATTGCGGTGGTCCGTGCCCCGTCACCTTGTCACCCCGTCACCTTGTCGCTTCCTCATCGGCGTGCCGGTACAGCGGCAGGAAACGGTAATACACTTCCAGACACAACGCGCTCAAGGCCGTCGAATACACGCGGCCGCCGTACTCGCCGTAGCGGCAGAAGGGATCCCAGCTTCCTGCGGCCTCGCCGTCCTTCCGCTGGTCGGCGACCAGTAGCTCGCGCATCGATTCGTTCCACCTCTGCCACGAACGGCCGCCGTAGTGGAACGTCGCCAGCGTTCCGTAGTACCAGTAGTACAGATTGTACTCCGACCGCTTCGGCAGCGAGCCGAGCAGGAAGTTCACGGCCTCGGTGCTCTGGACGTGGTCTCGAGGCAGGCCGAGCATCTGCTTAGAGAACAGGGCCTCCGCCGTCATGCTCGCCGAAGGCGTCGCGTCGCCGTAAGCGCCGTAGGCCGCCAGACCTTTATTGGTTCCCAGGCTACGCTCGACGAGGAACTTCACCATCTTGTCCTCGGCGGATCGGGGAACCTGCACGCCCGCGATCTGCGCGCTTTTGAGCGCCATGAGCTGCCAGCCGAAGATGCTCATGTCGCTCTTGGAATCGACGCTGTCGGTGCGATACCGCCAACCGCCGTCGGCGTTCTGCCGCTTCACCGAATACTCGACCGCCAGCTCCAGCGGCTCGCGCAGCCACGGGTTTCGGGTCGGATCCTTCTGCATGCCGTAGGCTTCGGCGAGCGCATAGGTGGCCATGGCATGGCAGTAGATGCGGGCGTAATAAGTGGCGTCGGCCCCCAGGAAGCCGTGCTCTTCGCCGCCCCGGACCTGCCGCGCCACCAGCCACCCCAACGCCCGCCGCACGTTGTCGGTGTAGGGGCCGACTTCGTGCGTATGGCCGGCCCCCAGAAAAGCCAGCACGGAGAGCGCCGTCAATCCCGCGTCGGACTTCGCCCCCGTAGCGCCATCGCGCGGAATCGCCCCGCGGCTGTCGCGGCCGTCGGCATCGAGCTGCGCGTTGCCTGCCCCATGCGCATCGGCGTCCCAGTAGCCGTCCGGGTGCTGATTGCGGGCCAACCACTCGAGCGCCCTGTCGACTGCCTTCTCCGATTCGTCCGTCCCGCCATGCCTCAGCGCGATGTCCCGACGCCCTTCGAGGCCGCGAAGCTGGTAGGTCGGCGGCACGCTCGGCGTGGGCGAGACGCGGCCGACCGGAAAATTCGGACGCACGACGTTGGGTGCCGCGCCGCCGCGAGGAATGTCCACGGCCACGCCTTCACGCACCGCCAGCCGCGTGTCGCCCGTCGCATCGGGAGCCGAGGGCGTCTCAGTCGGCCGCAGGCGCTCGACGGCGCCGTCGATGCGGCTGGCCGACGTGCGGGTGGGAATCTGCCGCTGTCGGCCGGCTGCGGCGATGCCGGCGGGCGGCTGCGGCGACGTCTCGCCGGAAGGCGCACCGGCGGCATTCGCATCGAGGGCGGCCGGCGCGGGGCCGCCGCGCGATTCGATCACCGGCCCGACCTGGCCGCGCTTGAGAAATGCCCGGGCGTCGACGTCGGCGTCGAGCGACGAGAGCTGCCGGCTGTCGTCGAACTCCGGCTGCACGCGATCGACCGCTCCCTGCGTCGGGCGGCGGTCGACGGTGGTGTCGATCACATCGCGGCGAGGCACCGGCTCCCGCCGCCGGTCCGGCTGCGGCACGTCCACCTGCGAGCGCAGCAGCACCTCCGGGTTGTCCAGCCGAGATGGAATCGACGCCTCGACTAGCGGATCGGGCCGGCCGTCGCGCTCCGGCTGCGGCGTCGAGACCGGCTCATCGGGCCGCGTGGGCAGATCCGGCAGGTCGACCTCGGGTCGCGTGAGTTCTTCCGGCAGCCGCTCGGGACTTTCAGGCGGCTTCAGTTCAGGCAACCGCTGTTCGGCCCGCGCGAGTTGCGTGTCGGCCGGCGCCGGCGGCTGCTCCCACACGGGCGTGTTGCCGTCGCGGCGGTCCTCGACGGGCCGGTCGCTTTCGTCGCGAAGTTCCTGCACCTGAAACGACGGCGGAAGCTCCGGTGGCTGTGCCGGGCGTTCGGGCGGCGTGAAGGCCACCCAGCCGGCCGCACACGACAGGTGCAGCAGGAACGAGAAGATCAGCGCTTTTGAAGACGCATTGCGGTCGCCCCACCGTGTGACCAGCATCGTCAACAGATGCAGCGCCGAGAGCACCAGCCCGGCCAGCAGCGTCAGCCAGAGCGCGTTGTCGAGCGACTCGCGCGTGATCCCCAGCGCACCGGCGGCCCGATCCAGCAGGCTCGTCGTGTCGGCAAACAGGAGTATCACAGCTCGTCCTCCTGCGCCCGATAGGCCAGGCCGATATTCTTCACGTCCACGCGGCGGCAGATCGCCAGCACATCC
>JAHWKJ010000617.1 GCA_019347905.1 Planctomycetota bacterium | reverse complement strand
CTGCGTGACGGTAAGCAGGAGCCACGTCAGCTCCGTCACTTCCGGGACGTCGGACTGGCGGAAGAGCGTGGCCCGGGCGGGGTCGAGGCCGAGGGCCAACAGTTCGACGGCGGCCTCGCGGGTGTACTCGCGAAGCTCCGCAGGCTCACGGACCGTCGTCAAGGCGTGCAGGTCGGCGATGAAGTAGAAGGCCTGCTCGTGATCCTGCAGCTCGATGTACTGCCGGATCGCGCCGAAGTAGTTGCCCCAGTGAAACCGCCCCGTGGGCTGAATTCCGGAGAGGACGCGCATGGCGATTCTATTCGTCTCCCGGAAACTGCAGCGTCCCGACGATTTCGCTCACGCTCGCGCAGCCTTCGCCCGCGAGCGCCGCGTCCAGCTCGTCCACCAGGCGTTCGGCCAGCGATGGATTGTAGAAGTTGGCCGTGCCGATTTGAACCGCACTGGCACCGGCGACCAGAAACTGCATCACGTCGTCGATGGAGGCGATGCCGCCCACGCCCACGATCGGCACGTTGACGGAGCGGGCGACCTGGCATACGGCCCGCAAGGCCAGCGGCTTGATCGCCGGACCGCTCAGTCCCCCGAAGCCCGCGCCCAGCACCGGGCGGCGTCGCCGCCAGTCGACCGCCAGTCCCTGGAAGGTGTTGATCAGCGTGACGGCATCGGCCCCGGCGTCGGCGGCCGCTCGCGCGATCTCGGCGATGCTGGTGACGTTCGGCGTCAGCTTCGCCAGCACCGGAAAGCGGCAGGCCGAGCGCACCTTGCTGACCACCTCGGCCGTCAGCCGGGGATCGATGCCGAAATCCACGCCGCAGCTCACGTTTGGGCAGGAGATGTTCAGCTCCAGCGCGGCGATCTGCGGGAATTCGTCGAGCCGCACGGCCATCTCGCGGAATTCGTCGATCGTGCGGCCGGCGATGTTGACGATGAGGGCGGTGCCCAGGCCCGAGAGGTAGCCGAGGTGTTTCTCAATGAACGCCTCGAGGCCGTCGTTATCCAGCCCGATCGAGTTGAGCAGGCCGGCGCTGGTCTCGACGGTGCGCGGCGGCGGGTTGCCCTTGCGCGGCAGAGGCGTGACCGTCTTGGGAATGACGCCGCCCAGCCGCTCGAACCGCACAAAGGCCTGCATCTCGCGGGCGTAGCCGAAGGTGCCCGAGGCCACCAGAACGGGGTTGGCAAGCTTCAAACGGCCGAGTTGGACGGCAAGTCGGCTCACGGGTGGTGCCACAATCGGTTGTTGCGGGACCTTCCGTGGCGTGAGCCGCAACGAATCCTTGCGCGGCCGTGTATCAGTATCGAACGGCGCCCGCACGGGGTCAGACCCCTTTGCGGACGTGCGATGAACGGGGATGGAGAGCGTCAGAGCTGCAAAGGGGTCTGACCCCTCAGATCACGCCGCCGTGCGTGCGGTAGGGCGTGGCGACGTCGGGCATGTCCAAGCCCCAGATCCGCTCCCAGATCTCGGGGATGTGTCTCAGCCCTTCGGAGACGAAGATCAATTCGCGGGCGCGGTCGCCGGGCTGGGCATGGTAAATGGGCACCACGCAGCCGACCGGAATCAGCGTCGCGACCAGCAGCAAACCGGCCAGCATCGCACGTCGCATTGTCGTTCCTCCCTGAACGCGGCGGCTCGTTCCACTCGAGCCGCGGATTGTTCTCTCAGCCTAACCGGACGACTCCGAGGCGTACTGCGGACTGTACGAAGCCGCGGATGCGGCCGGCTCGCTCTGAGGCGGCCGCGCCGGTTTGGTTGCGGCCGGACGGCCGGGCGGCTGGCTGGGGGTCTGGGTGGCCTCCGGCCTGGCGTCGCCGCGGCGCTGTTCGGCGGCCCGCTGTTCCGCCTCGTCCATCTGCCGGACGCGTTCTTCCATTTCCTTGCCGGGCTTAAACGTGACGACGTACTTCTCGGCGACGTCGACCCGCTCTCCGGTGCGGGGATTGCGCGCTTTGCGGGCGGCCCGCTTCTTGACTTCGAAGACGCCAAAGTTCCGCAGCTCGATCCGCTTTTCGCTCACGAGGGTTTCGACGATGGCGTCAAAGGTCTTCTGGACGATCTCCTTCGTCTTCAACTGGGTCAGTCCGATGTGCTCGGAGATGGCCTTCACGATTTCTTTCTTGGTCACAAGTCGAGTCTCCCGCGAGAGGGCGCCCCTACCCGGCGGCGCGGCTCGTCCGCTGAACCGCGCTCTCGTGACTCAAGTGTATTTCGCAATTGGACTTACTGTCAAGGAGTTTCCAGAAACGGCTCCGGACGGTGGGAAACCGCCGCTGTGGATTCCGCGGTGGAGGCTGAAGCGGGCTTGTGTGGCGCCTGAAGCCACAACCATCTGCTTCTGAGACATTTACGGCAGAAAGTCGTTGAAGCGACCGCCGGGATCGCGTGGATGCCGGAGGGCGCCGGAAGCGCAGTGCCGTCTGTCGCACTCCTGGGGATCTATCGGCCGGTTGCGAGCCGCAGAACCAGCGAAATCGGAAGAATCCTGACAGCTCGCCCAGATTACTGGGAATCAGATGTCGATCAGCGAGGACTGCCGCTCGATTTCTTCCAGGCTGACGAACGCTCCCTGCCCGGCGCCGGGACAAACTCGCTCGACCTCCTGCCACGCCTGGGGAGTTTTGAGGTTCGAGGGCCAGAAGGGCCACGAACGGCATTGCCGCGGTCGGGCCTGGTAGATCGAGCAGCGGCGCGTCTTGCCGTCCAGGAACGTGCAGTCGCCGTTGGGCAATTCGATGAGCGTGACGCGGTCGCCGACGAGCCGCGTGTGAAACAGCCGCACTTCGGCGACCGGCTTGCCGGTCAGTTCGGCGATGCGGGCGACTTCCTCGTCGTCGATCCACACGACGCCCGGCTCGCCGGTGCAGCAATCGCCGCATTGCGTGCAGGTGAAACGCAGTCCGTCTTTGTACCAGGGGGCCGGCTCGCTCATCAGGGAAGTCTAAATCACCGACAGGGATTCTGCGACACCACGGCAAGGCGTCGAAGGTCGAAAGGGTCGAAGGTCGAAAAGGCCGGAAAGGCAGCCTTGGCACTCCGCGAACCACCGGCGCGGTCGTTGACGCGGCAGGTCGGCAGAAGTACAGTCGCTTGAGGGTCGCACGCGGCTCCATTCCCCGATTCCCATGCGCACACGCAGCCCCCGACGGAAGGCATGCTCGCCAAGCGGATCATTCCCTGCCTGGACGTTCATGCGGGCCGCGTGGTCAAAGGCGTGAACTTCGTCAACCTGCGCGACGCCGGCGATCCCGTCGAGATCGCCCGCCGGTATGAAGACGAAGGGGCCGACGAACTGGTGTTCCTCGACATCACCGCCAGCCACGAACAGCGCGAGATCCTGCTCGACGTCGTCCGCCGCACGTCGGAAGTGGTGTTCATGCCGCTCACGGTCGGCGGCGGCATCCGCATGCTGGAAGACATCCGCACGCTGCTGAAGGCCGGCTGCGACAAGGTGTCGATCAACTCGGCCGCCGTGCGCAACCCCGACTTCGTGCGGCAAGCGGCGCTGCGGTTCGGCAGCCAGTGCATCGTGGTGAACATCGATCCCAAGCGAGTCTCGGTGGAGCGCAAGGGGGTCGATTCGAACGCACAGGAAGTCGCGAGTGAAGATGGAGGATGGAGGATGGAGGAT
>JAHWKJ010000616.1 GCA_019347905.1 Planctomycetota bacterium | reverse complement strand
GTTTTACAATGCCGAAGGTGCCTCGAACCTGCGGCCGTTCGTCGTCGGCACGCTGCCCGAGATCGTCGAGCGCGAGACGAACGACAGCCATCAGTCTCCGCAGGCGATCGAGAGCACGTCCGCAGTCCTTAACGGCCGGCTGGCGAAGAGCGGCGACGTCGATACCTTCTCGGTCGAGCTTCAGGCTGGTCAGACGCTCGTCGCGTCGGTCGATGCCAACCGTACGCTTGGCTCGCCCATGGATGGCGTCTTGCAGATCGTCTCGCCGGAAGGCTTCACGCTCGCCCACAACGACGACGACCGCGGCGTCGATCCGCAGATCGTCTTCGTCGCCCCGGCCGACGGCACGTATCTCGTCCGCATCTTCGCCTTTCCTGCCGCACCCAACAGCTCGATCCGGCTGGCCGGCGGGGCGGATTACCTGTACCGGCTGACGTTGACCACCGGCCCCTTCGTCGATCACGTGCAGCCGCTCGCGGTCGCCGCAGACGCTGAAGCGACCGTCAAGCCCGTCGGTTGGAATCTGCCGCCAGAACTGCACACGCTGTCGGCCACCGCCGGAGCCGCGGGCGACCCGCTCGCCGTCTGGCATCCCTCGCTCGGCAACACCGCGACAGTGGCCGTCGTGCCGCATGCTGTGACTGTCGAAACCACCGCGGCCGCCGAAGTCGGCGACGACGCGGCAAGCGCGGCCGTGCCGCAGCCGCTCGTTCCGCCCATCACCGTCAGCGGCTGCGTGGCGGTGCCGGGAGAGCGGGATCTGTACGAACTGCGGGCGAGCAAAGGCGAGAAGCTCGTCATTCATTGCGACGCCCGCTCGTCCGGTTCGCCGCTCGATCCCGTGCTGGAGGTGATCGATTCGGACGGCAAAGCCATCAAGAGGATCGACGACGCCGGCCGCAACAACTTCGACCCGTCGTTCACATTCGCCGTCCCCGTGGATGGCGTGTATCGCGTCGCCGTCAGCGATGTGTTCGGCCATGGCAGCTTCCGGCACGTGTACCGGCTGTCGGTCGCAGCGCCGCGGCCCGATCACGGGCTTACCCTCGCCGCCGACCGGTTCCAGCTTCAGGCGGACAAGCCCCTGGAGATTCCCGTGACCGTCACACGCAGCGACGGCTTCGACGGCGAGATCAAAGTGCAGCTCGAGGGTCTTCCGGAAGGAGTGGAATCGGCCGCCGTCGTTTCCCCGCCCAAGGGCGCAGAGGCGAAAGGCGTCAAGCTCGTGGTGAAGGCCACTCCCGACGTGCAGTGGAGTGGGCCCGTGCGCGTAATGGGCGTCTCCGGCGATGGTCCGCCGCGAGCAGCCACCGCCGCGATTGCCGGTGTTTCTGAACGCACCACCGCGATCTGGCTGACCATCCGCGGCGCGGCCGAGAAAACCGCCGCGAAGTGACCGCCCTGGGCTTCGTCAGCCAGTCTTGCCGCAAGAAGGCACAGAGGTCGCAAAACAGCAAGATCGGCTCATTGTTCTCTTTTGCGCCTTCTGCGATTCTTTGCGGCAATTGTTTCCGGTTTGTTTCCTCCCGCTTCCGTGGCTTAGCAGTCTCATGCCTCTTTCCGGGATGTCTATGACGGGCGCGACTGCGGCCGTGGTCCTGTTCGCTGGACTCGTCTCAAACGCTGCGGCGGCCGACGCGAAGCCGAACATTCTGCTCATCGTTGCGGATGACCTCGGCTACGGCGATCTCGGCTGTTACGGCGCGAAGGACCTGCAGACGCCGCACATTGACGGTCTCGCTCGGCGGGGCATGCGGTTCACGAACTTCTACGCGAACTGCCCGGTCTGCTCGCCGACGCGGGCGGCGCTGTTGACGGGACGCTACCAGGATCTGGTGGGCGTGCCCGGCGTCATCCGCACGCATGACGAAAACAACTGGGGCTATCTGCGGCCCGACGCCGTCTTGCTGCCGGTGGTGCTGAAGGGCGCCGGCTACCATTCGGCGATCGTCGGCAAATGGCACCTGGGGCTCGAGGCCCCGAACACGCCGCTCGATCGCGGGTTCGACGTCTTCCGCGGCTTCCTCGGCGATATGATGGACGACTATTACACGCACCGCCGGCACGGGATCAACTACCTGCGGCACGGCCGGCAGGAGATCGATCCCGAGGGACACGCGACCGGTCTGTTCAGCGATTGGGCCTCCGAGTCTCTCCGCAGCCGCCCGCGCGGCGAGCCGTTCTTTCTGTACCTCGCTTACAACGCGCCGCACACTCCCATTCAGCCGCCGGAGGAATGGTTCCAGCGCGTCCGCCAGCGCGAGGCCGGCATTGGCGAGAAGCGGGCGCGGCTGGTAGCGCTCATCGAGCACATGGACGACGGCATCGGCCAAGTGTTGGGGGTGCTGGAGGACAGCGGCCACGCGGAGAACACGCTGATCGTGTTCACGTCCGACAACGGCGGGCAGATCGACGTCGGCGCGAACAACGGTCCTTTGCGCGACGGCAAAGGCACCGTTTACGAGGGCGGCCTCAAGGTGCCCACGTTGTGCGTCTGGCCGGAGAGGATCGATCCCGGTTCCGACACCAGCTTCATGGCCATGTCGATGGACCTGTTCCCCACGTTATGCGAGGCGGCCGGCGCGGAGATTGATGGCGATCATGCGGTCGATGGCCGCAGCTTGCTGTCCACGCTGCTGGGGCAGGACCAGCCGCCGCTGCGAGACGAATGGCACTTCCGCCGCCGCGAAGGCGGCCTCGCCTACGGCGGCAAGACCATCGACGCCGTCCGCCGCGGCAACTGGAAGCTGCTGCAGAACAGTCCCTACGCGCCGCTGGAGTTGTACAACCTGCACGAGGACCCGCTGGAGCGGAAGAATCTCGCCAACCGCGAGCGACAGGTCGTGCAACAACTCAGCGCCGCCATGCGCCGCCAGATTCAGCGCTACGGCCGCGTCCCGTGGCAGCGCGGGGGTGACAAGGTGACAAGGTGACAAGGTGACAAGGTGACAAGGTGACAAGGTGACAAGGTGACGGGGTGACAAGGTGACGGGGTGACGGGGTGACGGGGTGACGGGTGCGGTCGAATGCCGCGCCAGCGGTCACCTTGTCACCCCCTCACCTTGTCACCTTGTCCCTTAAAAGGCCCGTGCCCGGGCAGGCCGAAGCCTTCCCGGGCACGTGAACCTCACATTCTTCGATGCAGCAGGAGACGCCGTCGTGTTCGTCGTTTCGGGCGACGTTCCTTGCAGCAGGACTGTGGTGGTCAAGCCGGTTCGCTGCCGAGCCGGCCCTGGGCTTCCTTGGATTGCTTAGTGGAGCAGTCCGCCGAAGTGACCGCCGCCGCCGCAGCCGCTGTCGCCGCAGCCGCCGCCGCAGTGGCCGTTGCCCGAGACCTTATCCCACATCCGGTGAAGGAAGCATTCCTTCTTCTCTTCGCAGCAGGTCGGCGCACAGCAGGTGGGCGCCGGAGCGCAGCACTGAGGAGCCGGGGCGCAGCACTTGGGAGCCGGAGCGCAGCACTTGGGAGCCGGAGCGCAGCACTTCGGAGCCGGTGCACAGCACTGGGGAGCCGGAGCGCAGCACTTGGCAGCCGGTGCACAGCACTGGGGAGCCGGAGCGCAGCACTTGGCAGCCGGAGCGCAGCACTTGGCAGCCGGAGCGCAGCCCTGAGGCGCGGGGGCGCAGCACTTCGGAGCCGGA
>JAHWKJ010000095.1 GCA_019347905.1 Planctomycetota bacterium | reverse complement strand
GTCTGCATGTTCAACATGCACGGCGGACTGAGCCAGCTCGAAAGCTGGGATCCCAAGCCCAAGACCGACACGGGCGGCCCCTTCCGCGCCATTCCCACGTCCGTCCCCGGCACCCACATCTGCGAGCTGTTGCCGCTGACGGCGAAGCAGATGCACCACCTCGCTCTCGTGCGGAGTATCAACACCCGCGAGAACGATCACGGCAAGGGCCGCTACCTGATGGAGAAGGGCCGCCGCCAGACGCCGGGCAGCGAGTTCCCGCACCTGGGGGCGGTGTGCGCGAAAGCCCTGGGGCCGGCGGGCGACGGGCTGCCGGGCTTCGTTCGCGTCGCCGACGGCAACGGCGGCCGCTCGAACGATGCGGCGTATCTCGGTCCGCAGTTCGGCAGCATCACCGCCGGCGGCGCTCCGCCGCAGAACTCCAGCCGCCCCGAGGGTCTCTCCGAAGCGGCCGATCTTGCGCGGAATGAGTTTCGCCAGAAGGCGAACGAGCGCTTCGGCCAGCGCCGCCGCACAGCCGAAACGCAGGCCTACACCTACAACTACGAGCAGGCCCAGCAACTGATGCGGCGCCGCGACGTGTTCGACCTGTCCCAAGAGCCGGACAGCGAGCATGACCGCTACGGCCGCCACGACCTGGGCAAGCACACGCTCTTAGCGCGGCGGCTGCTGGAGAGCGGCGTCACCTTCGTGCAGGTCTCGCACTCCAACTACGACACCCACAACGAGAACTTCAACTTCCACCTGGAGCAGCTCGGCGAGTTCGACCGCTCGTTCTCGACGTTCGTGGCCGACATCGTCGACCGCGGGATGCTCGATTCGACGCTGATCGTGGTGATGAGCGAGTTCGGCCGCACGCCGCGGATCAACCAATACTACGGCCGCGACCACTGGGGGACGGCGTGGTCGGTGTGCCTGGGCGGGACGAAGATCCACCGCGGGGCCGTGGTGGGCAAGACGAACGAAAACGGCACCGCGGTCGCAGATCGGCAGGTCGATCACGGCCACCTGTTCCACACGTACTTGCAGGCGGTGGGCCTCGATTCGAAGTCGACGTTCAACATCGGCGGCCGCCCGCTGCCGATGGCCGACCCGGCCTACGACTCGATCGACGAGCTCCTCACCTGATCCGCCAGCACCGTTTGGACGCTGGGTGCCACGGGATGCTCGCCATCCCGTGCGAGCCGTCCTGACGTATGCGAAAGCTCGTGAAGTATCGTTCGCGTGAGAGAAGCTCGACACTGGCAGGCAAGCTGCCAGTGCCACCCAACCGAGGCCGAGGGGCACGTCAGTCGGCGAGGCCGTAGCGCACGATGCACCACAGCGCCTTCAGGCCGTCGCGCCAGCCGATTTTCTTTCCCTGCTCGTAGGTCCGGCCCGAGTAGCTGATCGACATCTCGTAGATGCGGTAGCGGCGGCGGGCGATGCGGGCCGTGATCTCCGGCTCGATGCCGAACCGGTTCTGCTTCAGCCGCGGGGCCACCTCCGCGAGCACGCTTCGGCGGAAAACCTTGTAGCAGGTTTCCATGTCCGTGAGGTTGAGGTTCGTGAAGCAGTTCGACAGCGTCGTGAGGAACCGGTTGCCGATGTAGTGCCAGAAATAGAGCACCCGGTGCGGCTGGTCGCCCAGGAAACGGCTGCCGTAGACGACATCGGCCCGGTCTTCCACGATCGGCTGCAGCAGCCGCGGGTATTCGGAAGGATCGTATTCGAGGTCGGCGTCCTGCACGATGACGGCATCGCCCTGCGCCATCTGAAAGCCGGTGCGCAGGGCCGCTCCTTTGCCGCGGTTCTGTTCGTGAAAGGCGACGCGGATGCGATTGTCGGGACCGTCGATCACTTGCCGCTCCAGGGAGCGCAGGATGTCGGCGGAACCATCGCGGCTGGCATCGTCCACGAGCACGATCTCCTTGCGAATGGGTACGGCACGAATCCGCTCGACAATCGCCGTCAGCGTTGCCTCCTCGTTATAGATCGGCACGACGACCGACAGCAAAAACCCGGGTGGAATCACATAGACCCCAAGCTGCCGGCACGTGCCCTCCCCCAGCAGGCCGCGGATCCGCTCGTACCATTCGGCGGAATAGGGCAGCGCATCGCCTGCGTCGCATTCGACGCCGATGGCTGCGGAGGCGAGATGGGTCAGGTCGTTCATCGCGGCATTCCCGCCGTCGAGAATAGCGGGCGAATGGGCGTCGTGCAAAAGCGGCCGAAACTTCCTGGAAGCGCTCTTGCGGTGGGTGGCGAGGCTGATTATTCTTCGCGACCCTTTCACTCCCGGAACCGGCAGACGCGGCGGCGGCAAGTCTCTCACTCCGCCCCAGGCAGTCGGCTCCGGAACTCCTCTCGCAAGCGTTTCTCCAGACCCGTCGACGACAGCTCGCGCAGATCCGGTGCGCGCGGAAGGACCCTCTCATGGCTTCGGCATTCCGACTGACGGTCTTTGTGGGCCTCTCTGTCCTCGTCTGCGGCTGCAATCTGGCGAGCAGCCGCATGTCCAACAAGCTCGGCTCGATGCAGTACCGGCGCGGGAACTACACCGCGGCCCGGGCCGATTTCCAGCGGGCCGTCGCCGAGGATCCTCAGAACGCCAATTACTGGCACAACCTCGCCAGTGCCATGCGGCAGCAGGGTGATCTGGCGGCCGCCGAACAGACCTGGCAGCGGGCATTGTATGTCGACCCCGGGCATCAGCCGTCTTATCACGGCCTGGCGGATCTTCTGAACCGGCAGGGCCGCACGGCGGAAGCGGTCGCGCTGGTCGACGGCTGGATCGCCGTCGAACCCTACACGGCCAAGCCCTACCTGGAGATGGCGTGGCTGAAGCGCGAGCAAGGCGACCTCGCAGGGGCCGAACAGACGCTGCGGACAGCCCTGCGCGTGCAGCCGGGGCATCCCACCGTCGCGGCACACCTCGGCCAGATCTACCAGCAGAGCGGACGTGGACGCGAAGCGGCGGCGATGTACCAGCGCTCGCTGTTCGCCAACTGGAACCAGCCGCAGGTCCACTCGCGGCTGGCCTCGCTCCGGCCGGGACGCACGAGCGGCGGCACATCCCCTGATTCCCCCCTCCTGGTAAGGGGGGGCCAGGGGGGGTCGGCGCCTGCCATCGCGTGGTCGCCCGTTACGAACTACGCCGTCGCCGCTCAGCCACCGGTGCATGCTTCGCAGCCGTGGGCATCGGCGACGACGGTGGTCCTCCCGCCCGGTTCGCCGCATCCGCACGGCGCATCGCAACCTGCGACTGCCGATGCCGACCCGGCCCATGCCCCGCAAACGAGCTGGGAAATGCCGGTGGTGCAGCCGTACTGACAGGGCGTGAAACGTCCTTTGCGAGCACAGCCGGGCTTGCTCCTCCGTGGGCCGGTCATGGTGGCGCTGCACGCCACAGGTACCGGGCCGAGCAGGATCCGAGTGCAGCGGTCTGAAGCGGTGAAGCCGACGGCGCTCCGCGTTGATGCCGGCGCTGCAGGCACAGTTCCTGGCTGTCCGCAATCCTGCTGAAGCCGGGCGGACCGCGCGCCTTTGTCGTGCCTCCCGACGTCGGTCACGCGCCCTACGCGGACCCGCGCATCGCCGGCTGATTGTCACGCTGCGCCTCGCGGTCCATAATGGACGCGCGTTGGCTCTCGCTCCCGGGGCCGACGTCGATCGTCACCTGTCTCCATCTCACTACGCCCGCGGACACGCTGGCATGAACCGTCTGCGGCACATCGTGGCGGCAATCTTTCCGCGGCCGCGGCGGCCCGTGGCGTGGCGGCAGGCCGTGCCGCTGGTGGCGTTTCTGGTGCTGTATGCGGCGCTGTGCGTGTTTCTCGAATGGAGCGACCGGCTGCTGTGGGTGCGGCCGGCGATGTTTGCGCTGATGGCCGTCACGCCCTGGGTGTGGTGGCTGCACGTGGCTGGCGGGCACGGGCTGAGCCGCGTGCGCGGGACGGTGGCGCTCCTCGTGCGCTTGTCGCTGGTGGGGCTGTTCGTGATGCTGCTGGCCGAGCCGCGCGCCGTCCGCACGCGCGACGAGCTGGCGGTGGTGTACGTCGTCGATCTGTCGGATTCGATCGGCGACGACTCGGTCGAGAAGGCGCTGGAGTTCGTCGCGGGTACGGTCTACGGCAAACCGCCGAAGGACGCGGCGGGGCTGGTGGTCTTCGGCCGCAATGCCTCGGTCGAGCTGCCGCCGCGGGAGAGCTTTCCGCTGGATGAGGGGATCGCGCTCAACAGCCGCGTGGCCCGCGATGCGACGAATCTGGAAGAGGCGCTGTCGCTGGCGGCGGCGCTGCTGCCCAGCGACACCGCGGGGCGGATCGTGCTGGTGAGCGACGGCAGCGAGACCGAAGGCAGCCTGGCCCGCGTGCTCGACGATCTGAAAGCCGCCAAGGTGCCCGTCGACGTCGTGCCCGTGAGCTATGCCTACGATGACGAGGTGTGGCTCGAGGAGCTGGACCTGCCGCGGTTCGTGAAGATCGGCGAAGACTACGAAGCGACGGTGGTCTTGTCGTCGCTGAAGGCGGGGCGGGGAGAGCTGGTGCTCAGCGAGAACGGCCAGCCGGTGCATCGTCTGCCGGTCGACTACAAGCCCGGCAAGAACCGCTACGACCTGCCGATCAAGCTTCGCGGGGCCGGCTTCTACGAGTACGCCGCCACGATTGTGCCAGACGATCGCAAGGCCGACAGCCAGGAGCGGAACAACCGCGTCGCCAATCACCTCTATATCGCCGGCGATGGCAAGGTGCTGCTGGTGACCGACCCCGACGGCGACGACCGCGACTGGGAGCTCTTGCAGCAGGCCCTGGAAGAAGGGGAGCGGCAGGTCGAGGTCGCTTCGGCCTACGAGTTTCCACGCGACGCATTGTCGCTGATGCCTTACGACGCGATCGTGTTCGTCAATGTGCCGGCCGATATGTTCGATGCCGTGCAGTTCCGGGCCGTCCGCGATGCGGTGAAGGATCTGGGCATCGGCTTTCTGATGGTGGGGGGACCGAACAGCTTCGGTCCGGGCGGCTATCACCGCACGGCCATCGAGGAGGCGCTGCCTGTCTCGATGGACGTGTCGAAGAAGAAGATCCTGCCGAAAGGCGCGCTGGCGATCATCCTGCACACGTGCGAATTCCCGGAGGGGAACACCTGGGCCAAGCGCATCACCAAGGAAGCCATGCGCGTGCTGGGCGCGCAGGACGAAGTGGGCGTCTTGCTCTACGACTGGCAGGGCGGCGAGAAGTGGCTCTTCCCGCTCACGCCCGCCGCGCAATACGACGAGCTGATTAAAAAAGTCAACGGGGCCGAGCCGGGAGACATGCCGTTCTTCGGCTCGACAATGCAGATGGGCCTCGCGGGCCTCAAAGCCAGCGACGCGGCGATGAAGCACATGGTGATCATCACCGACGGCGATCCCCAGCCGCCCACGCCCGCGCTGCTCAAAGACTTCGTCGATACGAAGGTGACGGTCTCGCTGGTGGCGGTCTTCCCGCATGCCGGCAAGAACAGCCCCGACATCCCCAAGATGCAGTCGATCGCCAACATCACCGGCGGCCGCTTCTATTATCCCAGCGATCCCAACCAGTTGCCGGGGATCTTCATCAAGGAGGCCAAGACGCTCAACCGCAACATGATCCAGAACAAGACGGTCGCGCCGGAGCTGGGCTACCCGTCGCCGGTGCTCAAGGGCATCGACGGCCTGCCGAGGCTGCACGGCTACGTGCTGACGACGCCCAAGCCGCGGTCGGAGACGGTGCTCCGCGCCCCGCTGGACGAGGACGACCAGGTCGATCCACTGCTGGCGATCTGGCAGCACGGACTGGGGAAGGCGGCGGCGTTCACGTCGGACCTGTCGCCGCGGTGGGGGGCGGAGTGGCTCCAGTGGGAGAAGTTTCGCGCCTTCGTCAAGCAGCTCATGATCCACATTTCGCGGGTCCAGCGGGAGGGGCACCTGCGGCTGTGGAGCTACACCTCGGGCAGCGAAGGCGTGATCGTCGTCGAAGACTTTCACCCGGATGATACGTTTCTCGAAGTCGAAGCCGTCGTCAGCGGTCCGCGGGAGCACTCGGAACGGGTGCGGCTGAAGCAGATCGGCCCGCGGCGCTACCAGGCGACGATCCCCCTGTGGGGCAAAGGCAATTACCAGGTGCTGGCGGCGGGGTCGGCGGGCGACCGCACCGACCGGGCTCAAGGCGGCTTTATCGTCTCGTACTCGCCGGAGTATCTGCGGTTCCGCTCGAATCCGATCGTGCTGGAAGAGATCGCGGCGAAGACGGGCGGCGAACTGCTCGCGCGCGACGCGAAGCCGGAAGACATCTACCTGCGCCGCCCGCCGCCGCGGCAGAGCTCGCGGCCGGTGTTCGACTGGTTCCTGATTGCGCTGGCGTGCCTGGTTCCGCTGGACGTGGCCGTGCGGCGGATTCAGATCGACCTGTTCACGCTCAAGAGCCTGTTGGGGCTGGACCGCAAACGGGCGCCCTCGACGGAGACGATGGGGGCGCTCTTGGCGCGGAAGCGGGCGGTGGACAGCAATTTGGATGCGCGCCGCGAAGAGGCAAGCGCGGCCGGACGCGCCGTGACTGCGGTGCGGCGGCCGCGGGTGGAGGTAGCGCCGAAGTCGCAGGCGCCGCAAGCGCCGACGGGCGAGAAAGCTCCCGACGAAGTGACGACAACTTCGCGGCTGCTCGAAATGAAGCGCCGCCGGCAGCAGGAGAAATAGGGCACCTTCAGCCGCGACTCCTTGTCTGGCCAACGGAGCGCATGGAGGAGTAACTCATCTTTTCCAGATTTGAAAGCGCGCAGGAGCGAATTATGACGCGGTCGTACTTCTGGATGCTGCTCGCGCTGGCATGGGCGATAGCCGACTGCCTGGGGAATAGAGGCCGGTTCGCAGCGGCCGACGACAATGGCGTACCGGTCGGAGAGCTTGTCGTCGAACGACCGACGCTGACCAGCCTCGGTTTCCGGTGGTATCTCGCCGACGACCTGAGCCGCAATGCCAGCGTCGCCGTCGCCTATCGCTGCCGCGGCGAGTCCGCATGGAAAACGGGACTGCCGTTTCTTCAGGTCGGCGGGGAGTGGGTCGGCCGGGGAAGCGCGGCGATCGAGTGGCACACCCCGCAGGTGCTCGCCGGCAGCATCCTCGATTTGGAACCCGGCACCGAGTACGAGATTGAACTGAAGTTCCGTCATCCGGACGGCGGGCGGAACACGAAGTCGCTGATACTGAACACCCGCCTGGATCCCCGCCCCTTTGCCGGGGGCCGTACCAGGCACATCTACCCGCCTGGAAGCTCGGCCAGGAAGAACGAACCTGCCTACGACTCGCTGGCTGCCGCCTACGCCGAGGCCGTCGCCGGCGACGTGCTCCTCGTCCACGCAGGCGTCTATACAATTCCCGGGGACCAGAAGAAGGACCGCAGGAACTACGTGCTGGACAGAAAAGCGCCCGCCGACCGGCCGATCGTCATCCGCGCGGCCGGGGACGGCGAGGCCGTTCTTGACGGTACGGGCGCCCTGCGGCTGATCGACTGCCAGGGATCGGCCCATCTGCACCTGGAGGGCTTGACGCTCCGCGGCGCCGATCACCTCGTGTATGCGGGCCGGGAGCGGGGGAGCACTGGCTTGGTCGTGCGCCGGTGCCGACTGGAGGGCTCCTACGGCGTCTTCGCCCTGCACCCGGAGTGCCGCGACTTTTACATCGCCGACAACGTCTTTCTCGGGCCGCACCAGCGAGACTGGCACGAGGCTAAGCGGGACAGCGACAGCCAGGCGGTCTGGCTGAGCGGGCAGGGACACGTCGTTTGTTACAACCGCGTGCGCGGTTTCTGGGACGGCCTTGCCATCTACGGCCGCAGGCCGCCGGACGACCGGTCGCTTCAGAACTGTGCCATCGATTTCTACAACAATGACCTGTCGGAGTTTGTCGACGATGCGATCGAATTGGACTATGGGGTCCACAACCTGCGTTGTTTCCGCAACAGGATCGCGAACACGTTCATGGGCATCAGCGCGCAGCCGGTGTACGGCGGCCCGGCCTACATCTGGCGGAACGTGATGTACAATACGACGCGCTCGCCGCTGAAGCCGAACCAGTACCCCGCCGGGTTGCTGTTCTTCCACAACACCTGTCTGGCCCATGGGTCGGCCGGGCGGTGGGCGGCGATTTGGCAGAACTCTCAGATCCTCAACAACCTGTTCCTGGGCACCGACGGCGGCCCCGGCGTGATCTGGACCGGTACGCTGACCCCCGACACGAGCAGGCTGGACTACAACGGCTGGCATTTCTTCCGGTCGGGAGAGCCGTCCCCAATCTGGTGGCAATTCGTCGACGCCGAGGGGAAACGGTCGGACCGCGTGTTTCCCGACCTGCCGCAGTTTGTCAGCGCCACCGGCCACGAGCAACATGGGGTTGTCGTAGATTACGAGGCCTTTGTGAAGGCACAACCGCCGAGCGGCACTGACGTCCCTCTCCCGGAGCTGGATTTGCGCCTCAAGCCGGGAGGTCGGGCGGTCGATGCGGGGACCATCCTGCCGAACCTGAACGACGGCTATACGGGGCAAGGCCCCGACCTGGGCGCGTACGAAGTCGGCCAACCCGTCCCTCGGTACGGTCCGCGGTCGTGATGGGAGCACGGTATCGGCGGCCGGCACGAGACAGACCGCCGCACCGTTTCGCCGCGCGACCAGGCGAAGCGCGTGGAGGGCAGCAACGTTCGCAGGAACAACATGCATTTGGAACACTGCGATCATCCGGATTCGAGCCTCAACCGGCGCGGCTTTCTGCGAACCGGCGGGGCGGTTTTTTCCGCGACGCTCTTCGCCCGCACCGCCATGGCGTCGGCGGCGGCCGAGAATGCGCAGGCGGCCGAGCGCAAAGCCACCGACTTTCAGATCGCCTGCATGACGCTGCCCTACTCGCAGTTCCCGCTCCAGCGGGCGCTGGAGGGGATCGAGGCGGCCGGTTATCGCTACGTCGCGTGGGGGACGACGCACCAGGAGGGTGGCGAGCGCGTGCCGGTGATGCCGACGGATGCGCCGCCGGAGCGGGCCGCCGAACTCGGTAAGCGCTGCCGCAACGCGGGGCTGGAACCGCTGATGATGTTCTCCACCGTCTACCCCGAGGCGGCGAATGGTCTGGAAGTGCTCACACAGCGGATCCGGCAGGCGTCGGCGGGCATCGGGCAGGTGCTTACGTTCGGCCACACCAGCGGCGGAAACCGCGCCGTGTGGGTCGAACGGTTCAAGAAGCTGGGGCCGATCGGAAGGACCACGGCGTGATGGTTGTGGTCAAGCAGCACGGCGGCTCGACCGGCACCGGTGAAGCGTGCGCGGAGATCGTCCGCGAGGTCGACCATCCGCACATCATGGTCAACTACGACGCGGGCAACGTGATGGATTATCTGAACCTCGACCCGCTGCCCGACATTCAGAAGTGCGCCCCGTGGGTCCGCAGCTTCTGCATCAAGGACCACCGCAACTTCCCGCAGGACCAGGACTGCGGCCCCGGCTACGGCGAAATCGACCACTACAAGCTGCTCTTTCCCGTGGCATTCACGGGACTGAAGATGCCCTTGTGCTGCGAGAACATCTTCGCCCCGGTGGTCCCGCGGCCGCAGGAGCCGGAGGGCGTGGATCGGCTCGCACGGCGCGCGCGGGAGTTTCTGGAAGTCGTGGTCGCGGGACTGCAGCGGTTGACATGGTGAGGGGGTGACAAGGTGACACGGTGACATGGTGAGGGGTGACAAAGTGATACAGAGGTATGGGACGCGGTGAGACGGATGATCTCGCGGCACGAGCGGCCACACACTTGTAACGGCGTCGCTCGCTCCGTCACCTTGTCACCTTGTCACCCCCTCTCTTCCCCGGTTTGCATCGCCTGCCGAACGGGGATAGGCTGCATTCTCGCCGAATCTCCTACTGCTTGAGGATCTGCCGCCGATGCTGTTCTTTGCGCAGGCGAAATGGCTGGGGCTGACGTGGGCCGACTGGGCGGTGCTGGTCGTGTACTTCGTGGTCGTGATGGGCATCGGCATCTGGTCGTACCGGAAGGTGCACGACATGTCCGACTTCTTCATGGGAGGTCGGCGGTTCGGCAAGATCTTCATGATGTTCTTCGCCTTCGGAGCGGGGACCAGCAGCGAGCAGGCCGTGACGGTCGTGGCCGGCACATGGCGATTCGGGCTGGCCGGCATCTGGTGGCAGCTCTTGTGGCTCTTCTCGACGCCGTTCTACTGGATCGTCGCTCCCGTCATGCGACGCATGCGGGCGCTCACCACGGCCGATTATTTCGAGTCGCGGTTCGACACCAGCACGGCCACGCTGTATTCGGTTTACGGCATCGTCATCTCGATCGTGTTCCTCGCCGCGCTGCTCTTTGCCAGCGGAAAGATGGTCAACGAGCTGACCGGCGGCGAACTCGACCGCGTGGCGCGACAGATCAACCTGCAGGTTCCGGCCGTCGAACGCGAAATTCAAACCGGAACCTACGAGTGGACCACCCGCCGCGTGCAGGGTTACGAGTACGCCGTGCTGGCGATGACGGCGATGTTCGTGACGTACGCGATGGCCGGCGGGTTGGGGGCGGCGATCATCACCGACTTCATCCAGGGCATCCTCACGATCGCGTTTTCGGTTCTGCTGTTGCCGTTTGTCTTTCACATGATCGGCGGCTTCGGCAGCCTGCACGAGCAGGCACACATCAAAGAGGGGATGCTGAACCTGGTCGTCGATGAACAGGTGGCGGCGAACGTGGGACGCGAGCCGCTCACCGTGTTCTACATCGTGATGATCTCGCTGACGGCCCTCGCCGGAATCGTGGTGCAGCCGCACATCATGGGCGTCTGCGGGGCCGGCAAGACGGAGATGGAAGGGCGGTTCGGCTTCACGTTCGGAAACTTCCTCAAGCGGTTCTGCACGGTGGCCTGGGCCTTTACCGGGCTGGCCGCCGTCGTCTGGTATCTCGGCGAAGCCAGCCCGCTGCGGCACGCCGACAAACCGCAGGACGCCACGTCGGCCGAATTCCAGGAGCTGCCAGAAGCGCAGCAGGCGCAGATCCGACGCGACCGCGAGACGTATGAGGCCCTGCGGCTGCGAGAGTCTGAACAGTTCGCCGCACTGTCAGATGCGGAGAAGGAGCGGGTTGTGGCAATCGACCACCGCTTCGCCGACGGGTTGTTCGGCCGCGCCGCCTACGACATCCTGCCGAACATTCTGCCCGGCCTGCTAGGCCTGTTGTTGGCGTCGCTGCTGGCGGCGATGATGAGCTCGGGCGATGCGCAGATGGTGGTTTCCAGCGGCCTGTTCACCGACAACATCTACAGGCGGTTCCTCGCCCGCAACCGATCGCAGCGGCACTACCTGTGGGTGGGCCGCATCGCGGGCCTGGTGATCGTGGCCATCGCACTGGTGCTGCAATCGACGTTCGGCGATGTCATCGGCGCGATCCAGATCGTGCTGGCGACTCCCGCGGCGATCGGCATCAGCCTGTGGTTCGGGATTGTCTGGCGGGGCTGGACGCCGCTGGCGGTGTGGGCCTCGACCTTCGTCGCTTTGTCGGCGTGGGCGCTGGTGGGCTTTTTCCCGCACTTGCTGCGGAATTCGCTGGGGGAGCCCTTCGACTTTCTGTTCGTGCCGTCGGGCCCCAAGGCGGGCAAGATGTACGAGGCCTGGCAGAGCCTGATCTATCTGGGTTCGGGCGTCATCACCGGGTTTCTCGTGAGCCTGGTCACGCCGCGGACGCGGAAGGAGAAGCTCGACCACTTCTTCCGGCTGTTGCACACGCCGGTGCGCTCGGGCGAGAAGGTCGAGCGGCCCTGCACCCTGCCCGACGACGCGCCGCCGGCGGAAGAGAAACTGTTCAACGTCGAAGACATCGAGGTCTCGAAGCCGACGTGGGTTGGCGTCACCGGCTTCGTGGGCGCCTGGATTCTGGTCGGCGTCATCATCTGGCTGGTGGGTTTCCTCGCGCGGGTGTGGTGAAATCAGGATCGCGTAACATCTTTAGCCTTTTGGTCCGCCCTGAGCCTCCTGCCAAATCGACTTCGCTGTTTCCTCATCGACTGAAAGAGCGGGGAGCCGGCTGTAGTCGATCGATCTTGCATACCGACCGCGCTCATACGCGGTAGCGAATATCGCCGCCAGATCCACGATGACGTCGGGGTCGGATGCTCGTAGCGGAATCGGTAATTTCGGCAGCGGCTGCCGCACACTCCAGGCGTAGACCTCGCACTGCGGGCGGCGGTCGCTACGGGAGACCAGTGCGTAGTAGTCGCCGCTGGGGAGATCACCGCTCAGCGGCAGCCGTTTCCCGCCAAACAGGAGGTCCAACTCGAAGAGATGCACATCCTGACGCAACAGCGAGTTCCGCTTCGCCAGATAGACAGAGCGGTCCGGCCCGTTCTTGTTCGAGGGAGAGAGCAGTTCCAACACGGTCACCAATCGTCGTTCGGGACGATGAAAGATCTGGATGTACGTGAGAGGCGACTGCTCGATGAGGTTGAATCGCTCCCCGATCCGCGCTTCATAGTTCTCCGGCAGAACATCGGCGATGGCTTCGCGCAATAATTGATAAACGTTGAATGGAAGTCCGGCCAGAAGGCAGGATCTTCCAGATATGGATCCATACCGGGAAACGGGCTGGACATATCGGCGAGGCTCTTGTGCGAGTTGCCGGAGAAGCTAACTCCAGACTATCGTTGCCCCGCCGCTTGTTCTATGCCGTTCCTCGACGGCAACCGCCAATGTCCGTCGCGCCGACGTCGTTGAAATGCGGGCGAAGGACTGCTCCCCGTTCGCGACGTGGCGGCAAGGTGGCCGGGGGGGCCAGGGGTTGCTAACTTGCCGGATTGGCGAAGTTGCTCCCCGAGCTGAGTTCCCGCGACCGGAATCGTCAGCAGCCGCCATGCCCAATTGGGATTCGATCCTGGAGAGCCTGCGGGCCGACCGCGAGCGGCTGGTCGCCGGCGGCGGCGAGAAGGCCGCGAGGCGGCAGCACGAGAAGAACCGCCTCACGGTCCGCGAGCGAATCGCGCGACTGGTCGATCCCGACGCCGGGCAATTCTTCGAGCTCGGGCGCTTCGCCGCGTTCGCCATGTACGAAGACTGGGGCGGAGCGCCGGCGGCCGGCGTGGTCTGCGGCATCGGTGTCGTTGCCGGGCGGTCGTTCATGATTGTGGCCAACGACGCGACGGTGAAGGCGGGGGCGTTCTTTCCCCAAACGGTCAAGAAGGTGCTGCGGGCGCAGCGGATCGCGCTCACGAACCGGCTGCCGCTCATTTATCTCGTCGATTCCGCGGGTGTCTTCCTGCCGCTCCAGGACGAGGTCTTTCCCGACGAGGACGACTTCGGCCGCATCTTCCGCAACAACGCGGTCCTCTCGGCGCTGGGCGTGCCGCAGATCGCGGCCATCATGGGCAACTGCGTGGCTGGCGGCGGCTACCTGCCGGTGCTGTGCGACAAGCTGGTGATGACGGAAGGCTCGGGCCTGTACCTGGCGGGGCCGGCGCTGGTGAAAAGCTCGATCGGCCAAGACGTCTCGCACGAGGAACTGGGCGGGGCGAAGATGCACGCGGCGGTCAGCGGGACGATCGATTTTCGCGAGCCGGACGACGACGCGTGTCTTGAGCGGCTGCGGGGGCTGTGCGCGGCGCTGCCTGTGGATCCGCGGGCGGGCGTGTTCCGGGGGCGCCGCGAAGAGGCAAGCGATAGGGACACCGCGCCGGCGCGCGCGGTCGAAGATGTCTATTCGCTCGTTCCCCTGGATCCGCAGAAACAGTACGACGTGCGCGACCTGCTGGAGTGCATTCTCGACGCGGGCAGTTTTCAGGAATACAAGGCGGAGTACGGTCAGACGCTCGTCTGCGGTTACGCCCGGATCGGAGGCTTCGATGTCGGCGTGGTGGCGAACCAGCACCGGCCGGTGAAGGCCGGCCGCGGCGAGTTGCAGCTTGGCGGCGTGATTTATCACGATGGCGCGGACAAGGCGGCGCGCTTCGTCATGGACTGCAACCAGACGTGGACGCCGCTCGTGTTCCTGCAGGACGTGTACGGCTTCATGGTCGGCCGCGATTCCGAGCAGGCGGGCATCATCCGCGCCGGGGCCAAACTGGTGAATGCCATCGCCAACAGCCGCGTGCCCAAAATCACCGTCATCACCGGCGGCAGCTACGGGGCGGGCAACTACGCCCTGTGCGGCAAGGCCTTCGATCCGCGGTTCCTGTTCGCCTGGCCCACGGCCCGCTACGCCGTGATGGGCGCGAGACAGGCGGCCGCGACGCTGCTGGACATCCAGATCGCGGCCCTCAAGCGTGAAGGCCGCCTGCCCGATGCAGAGGAACTCGACGAGCTGCGGCGCAAGGTCGAAGCCAGCTATGAGGAGCAGACGGACATCCGCTACGCCGCGGCCCGCGGCTGGGTCGACGAGATCATCGAACCCGCCGACACGCGGAACGCGCTGCTC